>CAIYWM010000608.1 GCA_903929895.1 uncultured Alphaproteobacteria bacterium | reverse complement strand
CCTTGGCAAGGTCGTGCTCTACCCCTGAGCTACGCCCGCGCTCCGTATCCGGCTGGGTAGGTGGCCGGAAGGCGGCGTTGATAGGGCCTTTCCGATCCCTTGGCAAGGGGCTGGCGAACGGTTCTTTTCATGGGTAAGCCGACACGCACCATGCTCAATCCGCACCAACTGCTCTCCCGCCTCGACGCGCTCGGCATCGCCCACCGCACCGTCGAACATCCGCCGGTCTTCACGGTCGAGGAGGCCAAGGCGCTGCGCGGCGATCTGCCCGGCCATCACATCAAGAACCTCTTCCTGCGCAACCGGAAGGAGGAGATGTGGCTGGTGGTGGCGCTGGAGGACCGCGCCATCGATCTGAAGAGGCTTGGCGAGAGGCTGGGCGCGGGCAAGTTCTCGTTCGGCAGCCCCGACCGCCTGCGGCGCCATCTCGGGGTCGAGCCGGGCTCGGTGACGCCGCTCGCCGTCGTCAACGATCCGGAACACCAGGTCCGGCTGGTCCTCGACCGCGGCCTCGCCGACGGCGAGGGGCCGATCAATGCCCACCCGCTGGTCAACACCATGACCACGGCGCTGGCCTTAGCCGACCTGCTGCGCTTCTTCGCGGCGACCGGCCACACCCCGGAGTGGCTCGACTTTCCCGTCTAGCGTTATATTATAACGAAATGCTCCGTCGTGCATTCCTCCTGACACCCACTCTCCTCGCCGTCGCCCTGCCCGCTTCGGCGCAGGCTCCGATCAAGGCCGTGGCGACCTTCTCGATCCTGGGCGACCTGCTGGCCGAGGTGGCCGGCGACAAGGTCGAGCTGTCGGTCGTGGTCGGTCCTGACATCGACGCCCATGCCTACCAGCCGCGCCCCACCGACGCGCGCGCCCTGGCCGATGCCAAGGTGCTGGTGAGCAACGGGCTGGGCTTCGAGGGCTGGATCGACCGGCTGGCCAAGGCCGCGCCCTTCAAGGGCAAGGCGATCGTGGCGACCGCCGGCGTCGCAACCCTCAAGGCCGGCGCGGACCATGGCCATTCCCATGGACACTCGCACGGGCAAGGGCCCGACCCGCATTGCTGGCAGGACGTGCAACGTGCCCGCACCTACGTCGCCAACATCGCCAAGGGCCTCGCCGAGGCCGATCCGCCGAACGCCGCCCACTACCGCGAACGAGCCCAGGCCTTCGATCGCCGGCTGGTCGACCTGGACGCCTGGGTGAAGGCCGAGATCGCCAGGGTGCCGGCCGACAAGAGGCGGGCGATCACCGGCCACGATTCCTTCCGCTACTTCTCCAGCGCCTATGGCGTGAAGTTCCAGTCGCCGCGCGGCTACAACACCAGCAGCGAGCCCTCGGCGCGCGACGTCGCCGCGCTGATCCGCGAGGTGCGCGAACATCGCATCAAGGCGCTGTTCGTCGAGAACATGACCAACCCCGGCCTGATCGACCAGATCGCGCGCGAATCCGGCGCCGTGGTCGGCCCGCGCCTCTACACCGATGCGCTGTCAGGCCCGGATGGACCGGCCCCGACCTACGAGAAGATGATGCGCCACAACGTGACGGCGCTGGTCGCGGGCATGCTGAAGAACTGACGGCATGCGGCCGGCGGATGGGAGGACCAGCGTTCCCCAAGCCGCTCCGGGATGGTAGCCACGTGTCCAGAGGATCAGGGACACGATGCCAATTCGCCGGATCAGCGCTGCCGATGCCTACGGCTCATTGAAGACAAACCCGGACAGGGCCTGGCCGCGTCGCGACGATCCCGCCAATCGATTCGCGCATTTCGCCGATCCGTCTTTCAAGCCTCGCTTCATGCTGGAGCCGGGTCAGCGCATCTTTACCATCGGCTCCTGCTTCGCCCGCGGCATCGAAAAGGCACTCGCCGCACGCGGCTTCGAGATTCCCACCCTGGGGCTGCAGGTCGACAAGACGTGGTGGAGCGGCGATCCGGTGTCGGTCCTGAACAACTATGTGCCGCCGGCGATTGCGCCGCAGATCCGCTGGGCGTTCGGCCTCGAGGAATTCGACGTCGAACGGCATGCCATCGAAGTCGCGACTGGACGCTACGTCGACCCGCAGCTGGCCATCACCTATCGGCCCGTCTCTGCCGAACGGCTGATCAAGCGGCGAGACGACATCAGCGCAATCTACCGTCAGCTCGCCAGCAGCAACGTGGTGCTGATCACCCTCGGGTTGATCGAGGCATGGTTCGACACTCGCTCGGGCCTCTACATCAACTGCCCGCCGCCCAAGGTCGTCACCCGGACCGATCCGTCGCGCTTCGAGCTGCATGTGCTGGACTACGCGGACGTGACGCGCTCGCTCGCCGACCTGGTCGACCTGCTTGGCCGGGTCTGCCCCCGAGACCATCGCATCATCCTCACCGTGTCGCCCGTGCCGCTCCTGGCGACCTTCACCTCGTCCGACGTGGCGGTGGCAAACTCCTACAGCAAGTCGGTCCTGCGGGCGGCGGTCGAGCCGTTCGTCACCGGCTATCCCCACATCGAGTACTTTCCTTCCTACGAGAGCGTGGTCCTGACCGACCGGTCGGTCGCCTTCGCCGACGATCAAATCCATATCCAAGTGTCGATGGTACGCTTCAACGTCGACCGCATGATCAATCGCTATGTCGCCACCGGCGACGACAGTATCGCCAGCGTGATCGCAAACGCCCGCGAGGATGCCGCGGCCGGCCGTTTCGAGGTCGGGCTCAAGCGTCTGCAGCGCGCCTGGGCCTCGAATCCCACGAGTCCCGACCTCACCATCGCGCTGGCGCAGGCGCATCTGAGGGCGGGCGGCGGCGCTGCGGCGGAAGCCCTGCTGCTCAAATTGCTCGAAACACACGAAAGCGCTCCCGCACGCACTCTCCTCGCGCGCCGCTACAATGAGACCGGTCGCCACGAGGAAGCCGCGTTGCACGCCGAGAAGGCGTGCGAGAGCGGCAAGGCGCGGCTCGACGCGTCCCTGCAGCGGGTTGAGGCCTGCTATCATCTCGGCCGGTTCGAGGAGGGTTTCGCCGTCCTCGACAAGATCCGCTGGCCTCTCGAGCGTAAATCGCTGCTGCTCCACTGGAAGGCGCGATACTTCGACAAACTGGGGCGGCCCGCAGATGCCGAAGCCCTTTGGCGGGAGTGCAACGGACTCGCCGAAAGTCCCGCCTACATGGTCGGATTGGCCGAATTCCTGGCGGCCCACGATCGCTGGCCGGAGGCCACCGAATGGGTTGACCGGGCCCTGCTCCTCGCTCCGAACGAAACGACCGCCCTGCGCCTGCGCGCCGAGATCAGAAAAGCGCGACTGCCGGTGCGCCAGGCCGGCCGGGCAGAACCTTTCCCGGAACGTCCGATCCAGAGCGCCATGCGCTGGTCGACGGCGTTGATCAGGCGCGTCGTCGGAAGGGCCTGACCGCCGCTCAGGCGGCCGCCATCGCCAATCCGGCCTTGTGGCGTGCGGCCTGGAGCGTGTTGAACATCAGGCAGGCCACGGTCATGGGGCCGACACCGCCCGGCACGGGGGTGATGTATCCCGCCACCTTCTGCGCCTCGGCAAAGGCCACGTCGCCGACCAGCCGGCTCTTGCCCTCCGCCGTCGGGATTCGGTTGATGCCGACATCGATCACCGCCGCCCCCGGCTTGATCCAGTCGCCCTTCACGAATTCGGTCCGGCCGATCGCCACCACCAGGATATCGGCCTGGCGACAGAGGCCCGGCAGGTCGCGCGTGCGCGAATGGGTGATGGTCACCGTGCAATCGGCGCGCAGCAGCAGTTGCGCCACCGGGCGACCGACGAGGTTGGAGCGGCCGACGATCACCGCATTGAGGCCCGACAGCGATCCCAGCGCGTCCTGCAGCAGCATCGAGACGCCAAGCGGCGTGCAGGGAACCGGGAAGTCGAGCGGGGCGCCGGGCGCGATCGAGCCGAGGCGGCCGACGTTCACCGGATGGAAGCCGTCGACGTCCTTGGCGGGATCGATGGAGATCAGGACCTGGGCCGTGTCGAGGTGTTTGGGCAGCGGCAGCTGGACCAGGATGCCGTTGACCGCCGGATCGACGTTGAGGCGCCCGATCAGCTCCAGCAGCTCGGCCTGCGTCGTGTCCTCGGGCAGCTGATGGTCGAAACTCGCCATGCCGAGTTCGACCGCGAGCTTGCCCTTGCTGCGGACATAGACCTGGCTGGCCGGATCGTCGCCGACCAGCACCGTGGCCAGGCCGGGCTTCGGGCCACCCTTGGCCACGAAGTCGGCAACCTCAGCGCCCACGCGCTGGCGCAGGCCACCCGCAAAGGCTTTTCCATCGATCAGTTTCGCATCAGCCATTCTTGAGCATCCATTCGGCAAACCGGTCGGCGAGCATGGCAGTATCGCCCGCGACCATGAGGGTCTTCTCTCGCGCCGTCCCGCCGCGCACGATCTCGAAGGTCGATTTCGGAAGGCGCCACGCTTTCGCCAGCAGCGCGACGACGGCGTCGTTGGCTTTGCCATCCTCGGGCGCCGCCGTCACTGCGGCCTTGAGCGCCCCTTCGGGCGTACGTTCAAGCGCCGTACGGCGCGCCCGCGGCTGCACGCGCAGCCGGATGGTCACGCCGCCGGAGGTTCGTCGCAGGAAAAGGGGGTCGGCCGGTGCAGTGCTCAGCGCACGAAGGCCGGCCAGACATACTCCCACAGCAGGCTGCGGATGAAGAACAGACCAAGCAGGAGGATGACGGGCGAGATGTCGACGCCGCCGAGGTTCGGCAGCATGCGGCGTATCGGGCGCAGGACCGGCTCGGTCAACTTGAAGAGCATGTCGACCACGACGCTGATAAAGCGGTTGCGGATGTTCACCACACCGAACGCCACCAGCCAGCTCATGATCGCGCTCGCGATCACGATCCAGGTGTAGATGTCGATAATCTTGTCGATCAGCACCGCCAACGACAGCATCGGGTCCCCGCGCCTTGAGGCCGGCCAACCGCCGGCCGCGGCACCCTACTCGGCGGGCCTTACCGATCACAAGCCCATTCAGGCCCGTGAAAGGGCGAGTTCCACGCTTCCGAGGCGGATCGAGCGCACTGCGCTGATGTCGCGCGGTCCATGCTCGGGCAGCAGCCGGGCGCCGTCGATGAAGGTGCCGCCCGGGCTGCCGAGATCCTCGAGGCCCAGGCGCTGACCCGAGAGCATCAGCCTGGCATGGGGCCGGCCGACCGAGGGATCGGGCACGCAGAGATCGGTCGCCGCCCCGCCCGGGGCGCCGGTCAGCGCATAGGTGCCCGACGTGCCGGCGACCGCGAGCGAGACCGTGCCGCCGTTGCCGAGCGTGCCGGAGAGCCGCCACCCACGCGCATCGGGCAGGGCCATCGAGGGGCCGCCCAGAGCGACCGGCCCGGTCGCCGGTGCGGGCCGGGGCGGAGGCGCGAAGCCGTAGCCAGCCCCGCCCCCGGCCGCGGGTTCGTCGCGCGGCCAGCGCATGAAGGCGAAGATCCAGAGCAGGATCAGAGGCACGATGGTGCCCACGCCGGTCAGCGTGAGCAGGATGGCGCCGAGGCCGGTCCATCCGGGCAGCCCGGCTTTCTCGACGATGCGCCAGGCCATCCACGCCGCCAGCACGGTGCCGACCAGCGCGAAGGCACCGGTCAGGCCGAAGAAGCTCGTGAGAGCTGCGATTTCCACGCCCATCGGCTAGCGCCTCGGTGGCGCTTCGCCGGCGGGCCAGGTGCTGAAGGCCAGCATGCCCATGACGATGAACGAGCCGATGAACGGCACCAGATGAAAGAGCGACAGCGCGCCGGAGTAGCCGGCCCGCGTGCAGATGCGCCAGGTCGGGATGATGAGGATGAGGGACATCAGCACGTAACCGACCAGCATGACGGCCACCGTGAGGGAGCCCAGGGCCAGCATCCATGTCACCAGGCTGGCCATGGTGTCAGGCGAGGGCGACAACTTCGATCTCGACCATCACGTCGCGCGGCAGCCGGGCGACTTCCACGGTGGAGCGCGCGGGCGTCGAGCTGCCGAAATACTCGGGCAGCCCATAGACTTCGTTCATGGCCGCGAAGCTGTCCATGCTCTTCAGGAACACCGTCGTCTTGACCGCATGGCCGAGATCGCTGCCCGCCGCCTTCAGCACCGCGCGCAGGTTCTTCAGCACCTGGTGCGTCTGCTCGGCGATGCCGCCCTCGACGATCTCGCCGGTCGCGGGGTCGAGCGGGATCTGGCCGGCGCAGAACACCAGCCCGTTGGCCACGACCGCCTGCGAATAGGGACCGAGCGCCTTGGGGGCGGCGTCGGTCTGAACGACCTTCTTGGCGTGGGCCATCGTCTACTCTCCATCGAAAATGCGGATCGAATTGCCGGCCGGACGCTATCACAGGCCGGTTTGCTTGACAGGGGGCCCGGCAACCATTATCCGCGCGGTTCTCCAAGGGTCGGAGGGGGCTGTAGCTCAGCTGGGAGAGCGCCTCGTTCGCAATGAGGAGGTCAGGGGTTCGATCCCCCTCAGCTCCACCAACCACCCCCGACCCCTTAGCCGTTGCCATCCGGCCTTCATTCGCTGGCCTGTCACGGCGCATCACGGCACAATTGCACTCGATGCGCAGACGCAAACGCCCCACTCCGGCAGACCTCGGCCTCACCGCCGCCGACGGATGCATCCTCACGTCGCTGCGCACGCCGCAGCGCGTGCAGGAATTTCTTTCCGCCCTCCCGGCCAATTTCGAGCCGAACGGCGATTGCCTGCGCTCCGTGCGCGGCGTGCTGCGCCATCGCGAGGCCCACTGCCTCGAGGCGGCCTTCGTCGCGGCCTGCGCGCTGTGGCTGCAGGGCGAGCCGCCCCTGGTCATGGACCTCACGTCCACGCGCGAGGATGCCGATCACGTCGTCACCCTGTTCCGCCGCGACGGCTGCTGGGGCGCGATCTCCAAGAGCAACCATGTCTGGCTGCGCTGGCGCGACCCGGTCTATCGCAGCCTGCGCGAGCTCGCGATGTCGTACTTCCACGAGTACTTCAACAAGGGCCGCAAGACGCTGCGAACCTATTCGGTCTCGATCGACCTGCGCCGCTTCGCGCCCGACACCTGGATCACCAGCGAAGAGGATTGCTGGGAGGTCGGCGCCGCGCTCGACGATGCGCGCCACTACCCGCTGATCAGGCCGGCGCAGAGGCGCTGGCTGATGCCGCCCGATGCCACCGTGCTGCGGGCCGACGACCTCGTCCAATACGAAAGCCGCGACCGCACGACGGCGCGCAAATACTGAAGGGAGCCTGCCGTGAAACGACTCCTCTCGATCCTGCTGTTGATGCTGCTGGGCACCGCCACGCCGGCCGCCGCCCAGATCCCTCCCGAATGGCAGGCCGCCGCCCAGGCCGTGATCGGCGACCTGGAGCGCGACACGCCCCTGGCCGCCAAGCCATGGACCGGCGCGGAGCTCACGCAAGGATGGAACCTCGCGCGCGCCTGGAGGCGGCACAACAACGGCAACATCGAGATCATCCTCGCCGAGTATCTGACGTTCGTGGCGCTCTGCCGCATCGGCTGCGCCGGCAGCACGATCGAGGGCAAGGGCTACATCTCCGTGGCCGAACAGGTGAAGGCGCTGATCGCCCAGAATGGCGGGTCCTATGCGCTGGCCTCCAACGCCAGCGCGTGGCTCGCGGGTCTCGCCGATCCGACAGGCGCGGCCCAGAAGAACGTGGCCCTCTGGGCGAAGGATCCCGACATCCCATCGGCCGACTTCGCGACCGGCAACCTCTATGCGCTCACCTGGCTGCTGGCGCGCAAGCGACCGACGCCCGAGGCACAGGCCGACACCTTCGCCCGCTTCGCGATCCTCGTGCAGACCAAGGCCTGGATCGGCACGCGCTGCCTCGACATCTCGAAAGTCGCCACGGTGCTCGGCGCACCCCCGCGCATCGAGGCGTGTCGGTAACAACAGTCGCCCTGAGCGCAGCGAAGGGCCTGACGGATCGACCGACGGACTCCCTGGCGGGCGTGAGGTCCTTCGCGGCGCTCAGGACGACAAACATGAAAAGGGGGCCGTAAGGCCCCCTTCCCGAGTCCGAATGCGATCGCGGCGCTACTCGGCGGCGATCTGCTCGTGCACGAACTTCTTGGCGTCGAAGTCCTCGGCGACCTTGAGGTCGTTGCCGATCAGCTTCTCGATGTCGATCTCGGCGTAGCCCAGCACGCCCATGTCGCCCAGCGCCTTCTGCACCTTCGGCCCGAACAGGCCGATCTCCTTGAGGATCGGCACGATGCGGGTGAAGAGGCGGGTGCGGAACTGCTGCATGGCGCCCGAGTGGTAGGCGTGCTCCAGCATTTCCTTCACCGGCAGGCCCGACCGCATCCAGACTTCGCCCTGGTTGAAGCGGTCACGCATGAAGTAGAGCGCCTCGACGACGAACTCCTCACGCTCGGCGCGCTCGGCATCGGAGAGGTGCGGATAGTATTCGCGCAGCGCCATGCGGCCGAAGGTGACGTGCCGCGCCTCGTCCTGCATGACATAGGCGTTCACGGAGCCGGCCAGGTTGTTCTTGGCGGTGTCGCGGATACGCTGGAAGGCGGCGAGCGCCAGGCCCTCGATCAGGACCTGCATGCCGAGATAGGTCATGTCCCAGCGGCGGTCGGTCAGCGTCTGCTCGAGCAGGTTCTTCAGCGAGTCCGTGATCGGATAGGCCGACTTGAACTTCTCGTGGATCAGACGCTTGTAGCTCTCGACGTGGCGGGCTTCGTCCATCACCTGCGTTGCGGCATAGAACTTGGCGTTCATGTCCGGCACGGTGTTGACGATCTTGGCGGTGGCGATCAGCGCGCCCTGCTCGCCATGCATGAACTGGCAGATGGAATGGCACTGCAGGTTGAAGCGCAGCCAGTCCTTCTCCTTGTCGGTCATCTTGTCCCAGAAGGGCGAGCCGTAGATCGGGATCGTCTCGTCGGCCATGCCCATCGGGTTGCCTTCGAACAGCTCCTGCGACCAGTCGATACGGGTGCTGGTGTCCCACTGCTGCTGCTTGCCCTTCTCGTAAAGGTTCAGCAGGTCGGCGGAGCCGTCCTCGTACTCCCAGTTGAAGGCGATCTCGGTCGCGCCATCGAACTTCCAGTTCGTGATTTCGACCGGCAGCTGATAAATTTTTTGCGTTGTCATCGGCTCTTGCCTCCTGGCCCTGAACCTTGTCCCATCCCTATGGAGCGTCGGAACAATGACGCTCCGCTCATTTTTCTCGGCGGACGCTAGCACAGTCTGCTAGGAGAGTCCGCCCGGAAAACGGGCATCTGAAGACGAGTTTTTGATGTCCTATAATCAGCTGCGCATCGCCAAGATCATCCAGGAAACGCCGGACGCCCGCTCCTTCGTCCTCGAGATTCCGCCCGATCTGACCGAAAAGTACCGCTACCGCGCCGGCCAGTTCCTGACCTTCCGCGTCCCCCACGCCGACGGCGCCTTCAACCGCTGCTATTCCCTGTCCAGCGCCCCCGAGACCGACGGGCTGCCGAAGGTGACGATCAAGCGGGTCGCCGGCGGCAAGGGCTCCAACTGGTTCCACGACTCTTTGAAGGAGGGCGGCACGCTCGACGTCCTGCCGCCGGCCGGCCGCTTCGTGCTGGGCGAGGGCGATGCCCCGCTCCTGCTGTTCGGCGGCGGCAGCGGCATCACGCCCATGATGTCGCTGATCAAGAGCGCCCTGAAGGGATCCCGCCGCATCCGCCTGTTCTATGCCAACCGCGACAAGCAATCCGTCATCTTCGACGCCGAGTTCGAGGCGCTTCTGGCGGCCCATCCCGGCCGGCTGGAAATCGTCCATCACCTCGATGCGACGCAGGGCATCATCAAGCCCGAGGAGATCGTCGCCGCCATGAAGGGCTTCGAGGCGGGCGACGTCTATCTCTGCGGCCCCGGCCCCTTCATGAAGCTGGTCGAGGAGACGTTGTTCGAGCACGGCATGCCGCACGACAAGGTGCGCATCGAGCGGTTCGAGGCCTCGGGCAACGACGCGGTCCCGATCGAACCCAGCGAGGAAGGCGACGTGATCCCGGGCGAGATCACGATCCATTTCGAGGGCAAGGTCCACAAGGTGGCCTATGCCAAGGGCCAGACCATCCTCGAGGCCGCGCGCGCCGGCGGGCTCAACCCGCTCTCGTCCTGCGAGGAAGGCTTCTGCGCCTCCTGCGCGGCCAAGACCATAAAGGGCAAGGTCATGCTCGCCAAGAACGACATCTACACGCCCGAGGATCTCGCCAATAACTGGATCCTGACCTGCCAGGGCCATTGTTTCGGGGCCGAGGTCGAGATCACCTACGACGTGGTGTAGCGATTTACGCCCGTCCCCTCGCCCAGGCGACCATCCTGACCCTGGTCGCCGGGATCGCCGACGCCGTGGGCTACGTGACCATGGGCGGTGTGTTCGCCGCCAACATGACCGGCAATACGGTGCTGGCCGGCATCGACATCGCCAAGGGCAACCATCTCGGCGCCTGGAACCATCTCACGCCGCTGGTCGCCTTCTTCCCCGGCGCGATGCTCGCCCGCGCGATGTTGCGCCTGTTCAAGGGCCCTGCGGCCGGCATCGTGCTCGAGGCCGCGCTGCTCGCGGCCGTCGGCTTCCTGCCGGTCGGGGAAGAGACTGCAGTGATGATCGTCGCCTTCGCGATGGGACTGCAGGCCTCGACGATCACCAGCTTCGCCGGCCATTCGGTCAGCACCGTCGTCGTGACCAGTACCCTGGCCCGCACCGCCGACGCGGCCGTCGACCGGCTGTGGCGCGGCGCCACGATATCCCCGCCCTCGGCGCTCAGCACCGGGCTGCTGGCGCTGACATGGACCGGCTACCTGGTGGGCGCCGTGATCGGCGGACTACTGCTGCCGGTGCTCGCCTGGCCGCTGCTCGTACCGGCCGCGCTGCTGATCCTGATGCTGCCGCTGCTCTGAGCGCGCCTACGCCGTCGCGATCGCCTTCTCGACGAACATCTTCCGGTCGAACTCCTCGGCCACCCGGCCGTCGTTGGCCAGGACCTCGACCACGTCGATCTTGGCGTAGTCCATCACGCCCATGTCGGCGAAGGCCTTCTGCACCCGCGGCCCCCACAGGCCGATATCCTTCACGGTCGGCACGACGCGGCTGAACAGGCGGCCACGGAAGGACTGCATCTGCTTGGAATTGTAGTGGATGTCGTCCAGCACCTTGGCCGGCAGGCCGAGCCGCTCCCAGACCTCGGATTGGTTGAAGCGGTCGCGCATGAAGTACAGCGCCTCGACCAGGAACTCCTCGCGCTCGTCGCGCTCGGCCTCCGAAAGCTGCGGATAGTATTCGCGCAGCGCCAGACGCCCGAAAGAGACATGGCGCGCCTCGTCCTGCATGACATAGGCGTTCACCGCGCCGGCCAGCGTGTTGCCTGCCTTGTCGCGGATCGACTGGAAGGCGGCCAGTGCGAGGCCTTCGATCAGCACCTGCATGCCGAGATAGGTCATGTCCCAGCGGCGGTCGGTCAGCGTCTGCTCGAGCAGGGTCTGCAGCGCCTTGTTGATCGGATAGGCGACCTTGAACTTCTCGTGCAGCAGCCGCTTGTAGGCCTCGACGTGACGCGCCTCGTCCATCACCTGCGTGGCGGCGTAGAACTTGGCGTTCATGTCGGGAACGGTGCCGACGATCTTGGCGCTGGCGATCAGGGCGCCCTGCTCGCCATGCATGAACTGCGAGATCGAGTTGGCCTGGAGATGGAGCCGGAGCCAGCTCCGTTCCTTCTCGTTCATCTTGTTCCAGTGATCGGTGCCGTAGATCGAGATCGACTCGTCCTTCAGCTCCATCGGATTGTCGGGGTTGAGCTCGAGCGACCAGTCCAGCCGCGTGCTCGCATCCCACTGCTGCTGCTTGCCCTTCTCGTAGAGCTCGAGCAGCGGCGCCGAACCGTCGTCATATTCCCAGTTGAACAGGAGGTCGGTCGCGCCGTCGAACTTCCACTGCGTCACGTCGACGGGCAGGGCGTAGATCCGTTGCGTGGTCATGGCATCACCCTCCCAGGGTGGTTCTGGCTTTTGCTTACGCGAAAGATGACGCCTCGTTCATATATTGGCAAGTCCCTCAGGGCTGGAGCCGGTAGCCCCCCCGGTCGGTGATCAGGATCGCGGCGCTGGCCGGGTCCTTCTCGATCTTCTGGCGCAGGCGGTAGATGTGGGTTTCCAGGGTGTGGGTCGTCACGCCGGCATTGTAGCCCCACACCTCGTTCAGCAGAATGTCGCGGGCCACCGGCCGGTCGCCGGCGCGGAACAGGTACTTCAGGATCGAGGCTTCCTTGTCGGTCAGGCGGACCTTCTTCTTCCCGCCCTTCTCCAGCAGCAGCTTGCCTGCAGGGTGGAATTCGTAGGGGCCGATCGACATGACGGCATCCTCGCTGCGCTCGTGCTGGCGCAGATGGGCGCGCAGCCGGGCCAGCAGGACGTTGATGCGAAACGGCTTGATCACATAGTCGTTCGCGCCGGATTCCAGGCCCAGGATCGTGTCGGCATCGCTGTCGGCCGCGGTCAGCATGATGATCGGCGCCCGCACGCCCTCGCGACGCATCAGCTTGCAAAGCTCGCGGCCGTCCATGTCGGGAAGGCCGATGTCGAGCAGGATGGCGTCGTAATGGGCGAGTTTGGCCTTTTCCAGCCCTTCGGCCGCGGTGCTGACCTGGATGGTGGTGAAGCCGTCATAGAGATCGAGCTGCTCGGCAAGCACCGTGCGCAATGCCTGATCGTCATCGACCAGCAGGATTTTCTTGCCACGATTGTTCACGGACATGCGTTCGGTACCTGCCAGCCATCTCGAAATACACTCTATCCGGTACGATCTGGGCACAAAAGTGGTTCACTTCGGCGAAATCCCGTGGCGTGATAGCGTCAGAGTCATGAATTCCAATCCGGCCCACTCCCGCAGCGCGGCTGCAGTCGCCGCCGTCGAACGCGCCATGGCGGAGCTTCGCCGCGGCGGAATCGTTGTGCTGCGTGGCGAGGACGGCGCCGGCGGCCTCGTCATCGCCGCCGAATCCTGCGGCCCGCGCGCCCTTCAGCGCCTGCAGGGCCTGGCGCAGAACCCGCCGGTGCTGGTCACCACGCGCCGCCGCGCCGAGGCGATCGGCATGGACATTCCCCCGCATATCGCGGGCGGCATGGGTGAGACCAACAAGCCGATCACCCTCGACCTGCCGGAGGGCGTCCCCGTGGACGTCATCCTGCGGCCGCACGAGAGCGACCGGACCGGCCGTCACGTCGCCCTCCGCCACCTGTCCCGGCCGGTGGCCAGCCATGCGCCCGTCATCGCCCAGGCGGCGATCGAGCTCGCCAAGCTGTCGCGCCTCCTGCCGGCGGTGGTCCTCGGACCGCTGACCCGCGATCCCGGCAACAAGCGACGCGACTGGGCCCGCGAGCAGGATCTCGTCTATGTCGACGCCGCCGACGTGTCGGCCTACGAGGAAACCGCGTCGCGCACGCTGCAGCAGGTCGCGCAGGCGCATGTGCCGCTCGAGGGGGCCGAGAATGCCCGCATCCTCGCCTGGCGACCCAGCGACGGCGGCAAGGAGCATCTCGCCATCGTCGTCGGCGAGATCGACCCGACCGAGCCGGTCCTGATCCGCCTCCATTCGGAATGCTTCACCGGCGACCTGCTGGGCTCGCTGCGCTGCGATTGCGGCGTGCAGCTGCGCAGCGCCATCGCCGAGATCGCCCGACAGGGATCGGGCGTGCTGCTCTATCTCGCACAGGAAGGCCGCGGCATCGGCCTCGTCAACAAGCTGCGCGCCTATGTCCTGCAGGACGGCGGCATGGACACCCTGGATGCCAACGTCGCGCTCGGCTTCAAGCCCGATGAACGCGATTACGAAATCCCGGCCCAAATGCT
>CAIYWM010000607.1 GCA_903929895.1 uncultured Alphaproteobacteria bacterium | reverse complement strand
TAACTCCTCGACCGCGTTGGGGATCAGCGACGGGTCGGCCTTCAGCCGCTCCCACTGGTCGGGATTACGATGCAGCGCCAGCAGGCCGTTGCCGATCAGGTTGGTGGTGGTCTCGTGCCCGGCTCCGAACAGCAGGCCGATATTCGCCTGCAGCTCCTCGGCGGTCAGCTTGTCGCCCGCCTCCTCCGCCTTCACCAGTTCGGTCGTGAGATCGTCCTTCGGCTCGCGCCGCCGCAGTTCGCAGAGCTGGTTGAAATAGACGCCGGCCATCTGGGTGTTGCGGTTGGCCAGGTCGAGTTCCTCGCGCGTCATCGGCACAGGTTCGAGGATGCGGCCATTGACGTTGCTGCCCGCCAGGAACGGCGCGCGATGCTCTTCGGGAATGCCCAGCATGTCGCAGATCACGATGACCGGCAGGCGGTGCGCCAGGTCGCGCATCACGTCCATCTCGCCCTTGTCGGCGACCCGGTCGAGCTGTTCTTTGACCAGTGCCTCAATGCGCGGCCGCATGTCGGCGACGCGACGGGCGGTGAAGGCCTTGGTGACCAGTCCGCGCAGGCGCGTGTGATCGGGCGGGTCCTGCACCAGCATCGTCTTCGCCAGACTCGCCACCGCGGGCTCGTCCATGCGGCTCTCGCCGTAGCGGCGGCGCATGTTGCCTTCGAAGTCCTTGCCGAAGCGCCTGTCGCGCAGGGACAGCGCCACGTCGTCGTAGCGCGTGATCAGCCAGAAACCCTGCGGTGTCTTCAGCACCGGGGCGGCTTCGCGCAGCCGGCGATAGAAGGGATACGGATCGGCGATGAAGGCCGGGTCGAGCGGGTTGAACTCGAGGTCCTTCGCAGGTGCGGTCGGCTGGGCAATGGTGTCCATTCTTCTCCTTTACCACGAAGGCCCTTGCCGCGCGAACGAACGAGCCCCTAGCATCCCGACATGTTTGCACTCACCCAGGGACTTCGCCGCGCCGTCCAGACCCGCCCCAACGGCATCGCCACCTCCTTCGCCGGCCGGCGCCGCACCTGGCAGCAGAGCGCCGACCGGATCAGCCGGGTGGCCGGCGCGCTTTCCGCACTGGGCGTGCGCCGCGGCGACCGTGTGGCCCTCCTCGCCCTGAACTCTGACCGCTATCTCGAACTGATGTACGCACTTCCGTGGCTGGGCGCGGTGATGGTGCCGGTCAACACGCGGCTGGCGACGCCCGAGATCGAATACATCCTCACCGACTGCAGCGCGGTGGCACTGTTCGTCGATACCGGCATGTCGCACCACCTGCCGGCCCTCGAAGGCCGCACACCGTCGGTGCGAGAGGTGATCTGGCTCGACGATCTGGCGAGCCCCGACGGCATCCTCCGCTACGAGGACCTCACGAGCTACGAGGCGATCGACGATGCAGACGCCCGCGACGACGATCTGGCCGGCCTGTTCTACACCGGCGGCACGACCGGCCGCTCCAAGGGTGTGATGCTCACCCACACCAACCTCGTCGTGAATGCCCTGAACGGCGTGGCCGGCATGGGCTTCGATTCCGACACCGTCTATCTCCATTCCGGGGCGATGTTCCATCTCGCCGACGGCGCCTCGACCTTCGGCGTCACCCTGTCCGGCGGACGCCACTCCTTCGTGCCGCGCTTCGAGCCGGTCGAGGTGTTGTTGACGATCCAGACCGAGAAGGTGACGCACGCGCAGTTCGTGCCGACCATGATCAACATGCTGGTGAACCACGAGCGCTTCGCCGAGTTCGACATCGGCACCCTCTCCTTCATCCTCTACGGCGCCTCGCCCATGCCCGAGGGCATCCTGCGCAAGGCGATCGAGCGGATGCCGCAGGTTAGCCTGATGCACGGCTACGGCATGACCGAGGCCTCGCCCATCGTCACCCTGCTCGACCCGCGCTACACCGTCCTCGACGGTCCGTTCGCCGGGCGGCTCAAATCGTGCGGCCAGGCGGTACTCGCCTGCGAGGTCAGGATCGTCGACGCCGACCGGCGGGAAGTGCCGCGCGGCACGACCGGCGAACTCGCCGTCCGCGGCGCCAACGTGATGAAGGGCTACTGGAACAAGCCGGCCGAGACCGAGGCGGTGCTGGAGGACGGCTGGTACTATTCCGGCGACGGCGCCACGATGGACGAGGAAGGCTTCGTGTTCATCGTCGACCGTCTGAAGGACATGATCATCTCCGGCGGCGAGAACGTCTATTCGGCCGAGGTCGAGAATGCGATCTCGACGATGCCGGGTGTCGCCGAGGTGGCGGTGATCGGCGTGCCTGACAAACGATGGGGCGAACGGGTGCATGCCATCGTCGTCCTCCGGCAAGGCGCCGCGCTCGGCGCCGACGACGTGATCGACCATTGCCGAAACCAGATCGCGGGCTACAAATGCCCGCGCAGCGTCGACTTCCGCGACACGCCCCTGCCCCTCTCCGGCGCCGGCAAGGTCCTGAAGCGCGAGCTGCGCGAACCCTACTGGCAGGGCTTCACGAGGGGCGTGAACTGATGGCTGCAATTCCCTACTTCGACTGGATTGCCCACCATGCGGGCCGGCGCCCCCGGCAGCTCGCGATCCATGACCTGCAGACCGGCCGGAAATTCTCCTACGCCGACCTCGATGCCCGCATCGGACGACTGACGGCGGCGCTGGCGGCGCGCGGCATCGCCAAGGGCGACCGGATCGCCCTGCTCGCGCCCAACTGCGCCGAATACTTCGAGTTGCAATTCGCCTGCGGCCGGCTGGGCGCCATCATGCTACCGCTGAACTGGCGGCTCACCGTGCCGGAACTCGAGTACATCCTGGGCGATGCCGGCCCGAAGCTGCTGATCCACGACAAGGGCTTTGCGACACAGGCCGGCGCCCTTTCGAAGAACCTGCTGGAGATCGACCACGACAGGCCCGACAGCGGCTACGAGCGCGCGCTCGCCGAGGCCGGGCCGGCGCCGGCCGCCGTGCCCCTGACGCACGACGATATCGGCATGGTCATGTACACCTCGGGCACGACCGGGCATCCCAAGGGCGCGATCATCACGCACGGGATGGTGTTCTGGAACTGCGTGAACCTCGGCATTCCGGCGCTGATCACGCCCGAGACAGTGCAGCTCGTGGTGCTGCCGCTGTTCCATACCGGCGGCCTCAACTGCTACGCCAATCCGGTGCTGCATGCCGGCGGCACGATCCTGATCATGCGTACCTTCGATCCCGGACAGGCGCTCGACTGCCTCTCCGATCCGTCGCTCGGCATCACGCACTTCTTCGCGGTGCCGGCGCCCTACCAGTTCATGATGCAGCATCCGAAGTTCGAGACGGCCGACCTCTCGCGCCTGCGGATCGCGGGCGTCGGCGGCGCCCCGTGCGCGCTTGCCATCCTCGAGACCTGGACCGCCCGCGGCGTGCCGCTGGTCCAGGGCTGGGGCATGACCGAGACCAGCCCGGCCGGCACGATGCTCGACGCCGCCGATGCGATCCGCAAACTGGGCTCCGCCGGCAAGGCGATGATGCACACCGCGATCCGCGTGGTCGACGACGAAGGCCGCGACGTGGCGGCGGGCGGCATCGGCGAGCTGCTGATCAAGGGACCCAACATCACACCGGGCTACTGGAACAATCCGGAGGCCACCGCGAGGAGCTTCACCGACGGCTGGCTGCACACCGGCGATGCCGCGAGACTCGACGAGGAAGGCTTCGTCTACATCGTCGACCGCTGGAAGGACATGTACATCTCGGGCGGCGAGAACGTGTATCCCGCCGAGGTCGAGAACGTGCTGTTCCAGATCCCCGCCATCGCCGACGCCGCGATCATCGGCGTGCCCGACGAGCGCTGGGGCGAGGTCGGCATGGCGATCGTCGTGCGCAAGCCCGACCAGGACCTCGCCGAGGGCGACGTGATCCGCCACTGCCTCGCCAGGCTCGCCAAGTTCAAGGTTCCGCAATCCGTCACCTTCGTCGACGCCCTGCCGCGCAACGCCACCGGCAAGGTCCTGAAGCGCGAGCTACGCGTCCAGTTCGTCGGCCAGGACGCGCCAGCGATCAGTTGAACTGTCGTCCTGACATGACGCTCAAACCAGCGGCACGTAGTCGTATTCGCCCACGCCTTGCTTGATGAGGAACGTGAGCGAGGAGGTTCCGCCGTTGGTCACGAGGTGTGGTCTCCCCGGTGCGGCGACGAAGCTGTCTCCCGGCTTCAGGATCACCTCCTGCTTCGGCTTCTGCAGGAAGAGCCGCATCGTTCCCTCGACCACGTAGAACGTGTCGCTGATATTGTTGTGAAAGTGCCAGGGCACCTTTTGCGTGGGCGAGAGTTGCAGCTCGGCGACCCGGAAGCCCGGCCGCTGCAGGTGGTAGGCGCGCCGCTCGACCTCGTAGAGGTGGCTGGCATCCTTCACCGCTTCGAGTGTCCTGGGTGCCGACATCGTCGATCCTCCTTGCTGGAGAGCCCGGTCCGGATTTTCACTGTGCCTTGAACGTCTCAAGCCTTAAGAACGGGCGCGATCCCGTCAAGAAAACAGTTCGATAAGGTAGGATCTTCCATGCTCACGATCTACGGCGTCTACCGGTCCCGCGCATCGCGCAACATCTGGCTGGCCGAGGAACTCGGCATCCCGTTCAGGCAGGTGCCGGTGATCCAGCATTATCGCAGCGTGCCGGCCGGGATGCTTCACACCCAGTCGCCGGAATTCCTGAAGATCAATCCGAGCGGCCTCATCCCCTAGATCGACGATGACGGGCTGGTGCTGCACGAGTCGCTCGCGATCAACCTCTATCTCGCCCGCAAGCATGGCGGCCCGCTCGCCGGCGCGAACGTCGCCGAGGAAGGCCAGATCGCGATGTGGTCGCTGTGGGCGGGAACCGGCGTCGAGCCGCACGCCATCAACGTCCTCTATCATCGCCTGGGCAACCCGCACGGCGCAAAGGACCCGAAGATCGCCGACGCCGCCGTCGAGGCGCTCAAGGGTCCGTTCGCCGTGCTCGACAAGGCGCTGGCAAAGAGCGGCTGGCTGGTCGGCGACCGCTTCACCGTGGCCGACCTCAACGCCGCCGAGATCGTGCGCTATGCGCAGGCCGCGCCGGAGCTGTTCGAAACCGCGCCGCGCGTGAAGGCCTGGCTCGCAGCCTGCCAGGCCCGTCCGGCCTTCAAGAAGATGTGGGCCGCGCGCGACGCCGAGCCGGCCTAGAGGTCACGCCTCGGGCGCCGCCGCGGTCAACGTCGCCAGACGCGCCGTGGCGCCCGCGACCGCTTCCGGCGTGAACTTGTCGGGATAGGTCAGCACCAGCTGTTCGCCCGTCATCTCGACCATGCCGTTGGCGACCAGCAGCTCGAAGGATTCGGGCGCTTCCTTGCTCTTCGCCCAATCCTCAAGGCACGCGACCACGCCCTTGCCCTTGAGCTTGAGGCGGGTGCGGCTGGCCCGGGTGGCGCGACGGTTCTTCTGCGTCAGCAGCTGCTCGTAGGCCGCCAGCGTACTGTAGAAGGCCCGGTCCAGCGGCTCCGTCTGGGTGGCGCCCTCGAGTGAGCAAAGCTGATCGAACGCCTGCCGCCAGATATCCTCGCGGCCCATGCGCTTGGCGTTTTGCATCAGCGTGCGCAGATGCTCCGGGTCGGTATAGCTGGAGATTGGCTTGGTCATCGTCTGCTTGAGGGCGACGGGTGCCTTTTCGACGGGCACGTTCGCACGCTTCGTAGAACGCTTTGCCACGGGGCAACTCCTGCACAAATGTCCGGCACTGGGTGTGCAAGAAAAATCATCATATCACATTGTTCGACCTGCAACCGGTTTGTTCACATCGCGAAAGCCGGCTCTCAAACCGCCAGCGCCAGCCGGTCGATCGACGGAAAGAACCCGAATCGCTCGTAGAATCGCCGCGCGTCACGATTAAAGGCATGGACGGCCACCTCGACGTGCGTGGCCCCCTGCTGCCGGGACCAATGCGTCGCCGCCTCCAGCAGGTGGTGACCCACCTGGCGGCTGCGCCAGGCGCGCCGCACCACGAGATTGTCGAGCTCGATGACGTGCCGGGGGACGGCGCCGGCAAAGGCCATCGGCGGGCGCGTCAGCAGGACGGCCAGTCCCACGACCTCACCGTCGCCCTCCGCCACAAGAACCGCCGTACCCGGCCCCTCGCACCATCGCTCGACCTGCTCGCGAGACCGCGCGGGGCCGTCGAACGGGCGGAAGAAGTCCGGCCGCGCCTGGCGGTGGAACTCGTCCAGCTCCTCGAACAGCACGCACAGCGTCTCGTAGTCGTCGCTATGCGCCGGGCGGGTCGTGACGCTCACGCTGCCAGCACCAGCCGGTCGTTGGCGACCGCGAAGCCGAAATTCTCGTAGAAGCGCTTGGCCGGCCCCTCGCCCACCACGGCCTCGACCTGCACGGCCCGGCGCTGGCGCGACCATTCGACGGCGGCGGCCAGGAGGCGGCGCCCGATCCGGCGCCCGCGCTGGTCGGCGCGCACGACGAGATTGTCGACCTCGATGACCTTGTGGGCGCCCATCCCTTCCAGCGGCACGAGCCGGGTCATGAGCACCGCGACCGCGAGCACGCCCAACTCACTCTGCGCGACCAGCAGTGTCATGCCCGGCGTCTCGAGCCAGGTCAGCACCTGCTCGCGCGCAGTCTCGCCGTCGCCCAAGAGTTCGCAGAGATCCTCGAGGTCGCGCGGGCCCGCCAGCCTCACACGGATGGCGAGCGGCAAATGGTGCGGTTCAATTTCTGCTTCGATGATCGACATGTCGTCCTCCGGTTGCGGGTTCCGCCGCGGCCCGGAGGCCAAGTCCTAGAACACGAAAGCCGCCGGGATGCGGCGGCTTCGTTGAGTCATGACCCTTCGCGCCGCCTATGTGAGGGGCGTAAAATACCAAGCGTTGTGGGACAGGGTCTTGAGCATGGCGATTTTATAGTCCTTTGCCTTTGCGAGTGTCAATTGCTCGACGGCATCGCGCCGCAGTTCTTCGCCTTTGCCAGCCGATCGATACGGTCGCGCCGGATCTGAAGACTGTCCAGCGACGTCTTCGCTTCCTCATCCGTGCGCGCAGCAAGTGCCAGTGGAGGCAGGAAGCTGCTCACATAGATGATCGCGGTATTGTAACCTCGGTTGGAAGCAATGATTCCCTCGAGCTGTCGGCTGGCGGCATTGGCTTTCACGGCCTCTTCCTTCAGCTCCGGACAGTTCAGCTTGCCCTCCGGGCTTTCCTGATCGCCGACGAGGAGTCGCTGCTCGGGCGGAAGATGGCTGAGATCGGGCGGCAGCTGCGGCGCATTGCGCGCGCACCCGGCCAGCACGACTGCCAGGGCCAGAGCCGCCGCTCTACTGGTTGTCATAGGCAATCGCCCGCCCTTTGCCATCCAGCGAGCCCCAGCTGACCAGGCCCATTCCGACCGTCCCGTAGCGGACCTGGATCACCGCGTCGGCGCCCAGCTTTGCCGCCTCGGCCTTCAACCTGTTGTTGACCATCTCGCGTGTCGGATCGGCATTGAAGAGCGTGGTCTTGTTGACGGTTGCCGAGACGTCGCCCAGCGACTTGTACGGCCTGTCCGTGACGTCGCCCTCGATGATCTGGATCTTGTCGACAGGCGTCCGTGCCCGCCCGGCCGCCGCCGCCGTCGGCGTCACCTGCGTCGTGGCCCAGCCGTCCGCACAGGCGCCGAGCAACGCGGCTGTCCCGATGGCCAGCACGGCTCGCAAAACACGCGTAGAACTCATTCTTCCCCCAACTCATTTTCGTTGTCTGACACAGGGAGACTAGAGAGCGCCGCGGCGATGAACAAGATCAATAAACAACTCTCAGTAGAAGCCGCACCGTCCAGCGAATGCACCTCGTCGCGTCATGACCTCTTGCACCGCCGATGTGGCGGCCCTCAAGAATCAAGCAGTATGGGAATTGGTCAAGGGCGTTGGCCGCCATAGCATGTCCAGGCGGCGGCGCTGTCGAATCGCCGGCCGGACGACAAAGAAGGGACATCATCATGAAGCCGTTCACTGCACTTCTCTGCCTGCCGCTCCTGCTGACATCCATGACCTCTTTCGCCGGCCCCGCAGAAGATGCAAACATGTTGATCGACCAGTGGGCCGCCACTTACAGCGCCAACGATCGCGAAGCCCTGGTCGCACTCTATGCCCCGGACGCCATCCTCCTCGGCACGACGAGCCCCGTAATGTCGGAAGGGACCGAGCAGATCCGCACCTACTTCAAGGATCTCACCGGCAGCGGACGCAAGAACGCGATCGTTGAGCGGCGAACGATCACTCTCGACGAGAACGCCGTAGTCAGCACCGGGTTCTACAATTTCGCGCGGGCGTCAGAGGGCGACGTGCCGCGTCCGGCCCGCTTCACCATGCTGATCGTGAAGCGAGATGGCCGATGGATGATCCAGCATCATCATTCGTCGCCCAAGGCGGCGACGCGACAGTAGTCCGGGCGCGTTGGCGTTCGCCTGACCTATTCGGCTGCGACCGCCATTGCCTGCTTGAGGCCGGGCATGGTGAAGCCGAGCTTGTCGAGCTTCTCGATCATGTCGCGCCCGGTCTTCTCGTCGATCTCGACGAGCGGCGGACGGACCGGGTTCCAGTGCGGGTCGCTGCCATAGTGCGCAATCACGTACTTAAGCGCCGGGATCATCACATAGCCCTGCATGACGCCGCGGACCTCGTTGATCCAGGCCTGCAGCTTGTCGCCTTCCGGCGTGCCGTAGGCCTTGATCGTCTCGGCGATCTTGCCCGGGTTGATGTTGGCGGTGGCGCTGATGCAGCCGACGCCACCCGCCTTCAGGTTCTCCAGGATCGGCTTCTCGTTGCCGGAGAAGACGTCGAAGCCGTCCCTGGCGAAGGCGTCGATCATGCTCTTCGTATGGGGCCAGTCGTCCGACGAATCCTTCATGCCGGCGATCTGCTTCGGATAGGCCTTCATCAGCCGCTCGACCAGCTTGTGCGTGATCGGCACGCCCGAGACCCCGGGGATATGGTAGAGATAAACGCGGAGGCGGTCGTCACCGACCCGCTGCACGACTTCCGAGTAGAAGCGGAACAGTCCCTCCTCCGGGACACCCTTGTAATAGAAAGGCGGCAGCATCAGCACGCCGCCGACGCCGAGCTTCACCGCATGCGCGCTCACCTCGGCCGCCTCGGTGATCGAGCAGGCGCCGGTGCCGGGCATCATGCGCGCGGTCGGCACGCCAGCCGCGACGACGGCTTCGAGCAGGCTCATCCGCTCTTTCGCCGACAGGGAGTTGGCTTCCGAGTTGGTGCCGAAGACCGCGAGGCCGCAATCCTGGCTGATCAGCCACTTGCAGTGGGCGATGAAGCGGCCGACATCGGGCGACAGGTCGCGCTTGAAGGGCGTGACGACGGGCGAAAGAACGCCTTTGATCCGTGCTGCGACCATGATCTTATTTCTCCCGGGAATGGCGCGCCTTTTCTGCAACGAAGCGCCGGAGACGTCCAGTGTCACCATCTCTCAGCGAAATCCTGCCCGAAGACGGCACGTCGGGCACCCTGGTCGGCCGCGTCTGGCGCGCGGGAAGTCCGGCGGGGCCTTCCGTCGTCGCGATCCGGGGCGACGGCGTCTTCGATCTCTCCGCGACCGTTCCCACGATGGCCGATCTCTGCAATGCGCCCGATCCGACGGGCCTCGCGCGCAACACGCCGGGCGAGCGCATCGGCACCCTGCAGGAGCGGGTGGGCGACCTGCTCGCCCCGGTCGACCTGCAGGCGCTCAAGGCCGCCGGAGTCACCTTCGCGGTCAGCCTGCTGGAGCGGCTGATCGAGGAACATGCCAAGGGCGATCCCGCGCGCGCCGAACAGGTGCGCGGCGAACTGAACTCGATCATCGGCGCCGATGTCAGCGCCATCAAGCCGGGCTCGCCGGAGGCCGAGGCGCTGAAGAAGACGCTGATGGCACGCGGCGCCTGGTCGCCCTACCTCGAAGTGGGCATCGGCCCCTATGCCGAGATCTTCACCAAGGCGCTGCCCATGGCCGCCGTCGGCTACGGCGCCGAGATCGGCATCCGGCCGGATTCCGACTGGAACAATCCCGAGCCCGAGGTGACGCTGATCGTCAGCGCCAAAGGCCGGATCGTCGGTGCGACACTCGGCAACGACGTGAACCTGCGCGACATCGAAGGCCGCAGCGCGCTCCTGCTGGGCATCGCCAAGGACAACAACGCGTCCTGTGCGCTCGGTCCCTTCATCCGCCTGTTCGACGACACGTTCTCGCTCGACGATGTCCGCCAGGCCAAGGTCGATCTCGAAGTGACGGGTCCCGACCAGTTCCGCCTGCGCGGCTCGAGCGACCTTTCGAAGATCAGCCGCGATCCCACCGATCTCGTGGCCCAAGCAATGAGCGCGCATCAGTATCCCGACGGCATGGCGCTGATGACCGGCACGCTGTTCGCGCCGACCGAACCGCGCAAGCCCGGCGGCACCGGCTTCACGCACATGGTGGGCGACCTGGTCTCGATAAGCTCGCCCAGGCTCGGCACGCTCACCAACAGGGTGGCCCATTGCGACAAGATCGCGCCCTGGACGTTCGGCACGGGAGCGCTGATGCGAAACCTCGCGGCACGCGGGTTGCTGCGGTTATAACCGTGACCAGAATGACAACCTCATCCTGAGGAGGCCCGCAGGGCCGTCTCGAAGGATGGGCAACAGACAGCGCCTGCGTATCCCATCCTTCGAGACGGTCGCTTCACGACCTCCTCAGGATGAGGGTCCTGGGTAGCGAGCCAAGGAAGACCATGACCGACCTCACCCGCCTGCCCGCCTCCGAACTGCGTGAGCAGATCGCCGCCAGGAAGATCTCGCCCGTCGAATTGACCGATGCCGTGCTGGCGCGGGCCGAGCGGCTGCAGCCGGTGCTGAACTGCTTCATCACTCTGGTGCCGGATCAGGCCCGCGCCGCGGCCAAGGCGGCGGAAGACGCCGTCATGAAAGGCGAGCCGCTGGGACTGCTGCACGGCATTCCGTTCGCCGCCAAGGATCTCGTGAACACGGCGGGCGTGCGCACCACGTTCGGGTCCCTGCTCTACGAGAACAACGTGCCGAAGGAAGACGCGGTCTGCGCGGCGCGTGTAAAGGGCGCGGGCGGCATCCTGTTCGGCAAGACGACGACCCCGGAGTTCGGCCACAAGTCGCTGACCGACGGGCCGCTGTTTGGCCGCACCCGCAACGCCTGGAGTGCGGCGCACACGTCCGGCGGCTCCAGCGGCGGCGCGGCGGTGGCCGTCGCGGCAGGCATCGGGCCGATCGGCATCGCCACCGACGGCGGCGGCTCGACGCGCATTCCCGCCGCCATCAACGGCATGGTCGGGCTGAAGCAGAGCAACGGCGTGATCCCGCACAGCCAGGTGGCCGACGCCTTCGGCAACTACACCTATGTGACGCCGATGACGCGCACGGTGATGGACACCGCCCTGATGCTGCAGGCGATGGCCGGGCCGCATCCGTCCGATCCGTGGTCGATCGGCATCGAACCGCCGGACTATCTGGCGGCGGCCCGCGCCGAGGGAGATCTCAAGGGCAAACGCATCCTCTATAGCGCCACGCTGGGCAACACGCTGGTGGCGAAGGACGTTCGCTCCGCCTTCGAGCAGTCGCTGGCGCGCCTGCGCGAACTGGGCGCCGAGCTGGTGGAACTCACCGAGGAACTGCCCGATCTCAGCTCGGCGTGGAAGGTGATCAACCACACGACCTGGAAGGCGCGCTTCGACGAGATGATCCGGCGCGACGGCAACCGCATGACGCCCTCGCTGGTGCGCCAGGTCGCCGAGGCGGCGGACTGGTCGGGGGCAGACTATCAGCGCGCCATGTTCCAGCGCAGCGACCTCTTCCGCATGGTCCAGGGCTGGTTCGAGACGGCAGACTTCCTGGTCACGCCGACCGTGTCGCGCACCGCCCTGCCGATCGACCAGGACCTGTTCGATCCGATCACCATCGACGGTGTCGAGGCCGGCGAGCTGCGGCGCAACTGGTTCCCCTACACGATGCCCTTCAACATCACCGGCCACCCCGCCCTCTCGATCTGCAACGGCTACGATTCGGGGGGCCTGCCGACCAGCCTGCAGATCGTCGGCCGCTTCCGCGACGAGGCCTCGGTGCTGCGCGCCGCCGCGCTCTACGAAGCGAGCGAGAGCTGGCTCGACCGATGGCCCGAGCTTTGAGGCCGCATACGGCGCCGCGAAAGGCGCCGCCCAAGCGCCCACCGCCGCTGACGGCCGAGCAGATCCAGGCCCGCGTGCTGCACCGTGACGGGCTGATCCTGGTGATCGACAAGCCGGCCGGTCTCGCCGTGCATGCCGGGCCCAGCGGCGCGCCCAATCTC
>CAIYWM010000606.1 GCA_903929895.1 uncultured Alphaproteobacteria bacterium | reverse complement strand
CTGAAGGGTGTCGATCTCAAGGTGGACGAGCGCGAGCTGGTATTCATCATCGGGCCGTCGGGCTCGGGCAAGTCGACCCTGCTGCGCTGCCTCAACCGGCTGGAGGAACCTTCTTCCGGCTCGATTTTGGTCGACGGCATCGACATGCTCGACGCGAAGACCGACATCAACCATGCCCGCCGTCGCATCGGCATGGTCTTTCAGTCGTTCAATCTCTATCCGCACATGACGGCGCTGGGGAACGTGACGCTGGCGCTGCGCAAGGTGGCCGGCAAGGGCCGCGCCGAGGCCGAGGCGCTGGGCCGGGCGGCGCTGGAGCGCGTGGGACTTGCCGACCGCGCCGAGCACACGCCGGGCCAGCTTTCCGGTGGCCAGCAGCAGCGCGTCGCCATTGCCCGCTCGATCGCGCTCGAGCCGCGCGTGATGCTGTTCGACGAGCCGACCAGCGCGCTCGACCCCGAACTGGTCGGGTCGGTCCTCGAGGTGATGCGCGGCCTGCGCGAGAGCGGCATGACCATGATCGTGGTCAGCCACGAAATGGGCTTCGCGCGCAACGCGGCCGACCGGGTCGTGTTCATGGACGACGGGCTGATCGTGGAGCAGGGGCCGCCGGCGGCCATCTTCGAAAATCCGACCCACGAACGCACGCGCGCCTTCATCGGCCAGATCCAGCGGCACTGAGGGCCGCGTGGCATGAGCGGCTGGGACAAGTTCGTCGAGACCTTCTTCAATGCGAAGGTGATGTGGAAGTACCTGCCGGACATCCTGTCCGGCATGGTGGTGACCATCGAACTCGCGCTGCTGATCGTCGTCAGCGGCCTGGGAGCCGGCCTCGCGCTGGCGCTGCTGCGCAGCCTGGCCATCCGGCCGCTCAACTGGCTGATCATCTTCGTCGTCGACCTGTTCCGCTCGCTGCCGCCGCTGGTCATCATCGTCCTGATGTATTTCGGCCTGCCCTATGCCGGGCCGGCGCCCTCCGGCTTCGTCTCGACCTGGCTGTCACTCGCCTTCGTGTTGATGGCCTTCTCCGAGGAGATCTTCTGGGCCGGCATCACCTCGATCCCGAAGGGCCAGTGGGAGGCTTCGCGCTCGACCGGCCTCTCCTTCGGCCAGACCCTGTTCAACGTCGTGTTGCCGCAGGCTTTCCGGCTGACCATCCCGCCGCTGACCAACCGTACCATCGCCATCACCAAGGGAACGGCGCTCGGCACCGTCGTGGCGGTGACTGAGATCCTCGGACAGGCGAGTTCGGCAATGTCCAATTCCTACAATCCCTCGCCGCTGATGATGGGTGCGGCGGCCTATATCGTCCTGTTCCTCCCGGTCGTCGTCGCGGCGCGCTGGATCGAGACCAAGTTCGCGTGGAAGCGATGATCGAGGCCTTCTTCAACATCGAGATCATGAAGGCGGCCTGGCCCATCGTGCTGACAGGCCTCTGGAACACGATCCTGCTGTCGCTGATCGTGGTGCCGCTCGGTCTGCTCGGCGGCCTGATGCTGGCGCTTCTCGCCTCGATCAAGCATCCGCTGGTGCGCTGGCCGCTGATGGCCTGGGTCGACTTCTTCCGGGCGTTCCCGCCGCTCGTGCTGCTGGTCCTGTTGTTCGCGGGCCTGCCGTTCGCCGGCCTCGAACTGGGGGGCTTTGCCTGCGTGGCCATCGCCTTCTTCCTGAATACCGGCTCGTACTATGGCGAGATCTTTCGCGCGGGCATCGACTCGGTCCCCGCAGGCCAGGTCGAGGCGGCGCGCTCCACCGGTCTCAGCCGCTTGCAGGCAATGCGCTACGTCGTGCTGCCCCAGGCGGTGCGCAATGTGATGCCCGACCTGCTCTCCAACACGCTGGAAGTGGTCAAGCTCACGTCGCTCGGCTCGGTTGTCGCCGTGCCCGAGCTGCTCTACGAGGCGCGGCAGGCGCAGAGCATCACCTATAACCCTACGCCGATCGTCATGGCCGCGGTGATCTACTTCCTGCTGCTCTGGCCGCTCGTTCGATTGCTGAGCCGCCTGGAAAATCGCGCGCTGGCCGGCCGCCGCTGACGTCGGACCCTCAACGCTTCGCCACGCAGTCGCGGTAGGTCACCGTCTGGCTGGAGCCTTCCTCGACGAAGGCGGTATCGCCCTTGCTCCAGAAGACAAAGGTGCCGCTCGAATCGGCATAGCGGATTCCCGAGCCCGAGAGGGTCTGGGGCAGGCTGAACTTGCGCCCATCGCTCAGCTGCACGACGACCCTGCCACCTGGAACGGGCCGGCCGTCGGGTCCGACGCTCGACTTGCCGTCGTAGAAGTCCGCCACGATCGTCTTGTTCTGCTGGCACAGATACCGAACCGTCGACATGGGGGCGTCGGGGGACGGGGCCTTCAGGGGCGGTCCGTCATTGCAGGCGGCGACGGTGGCCAGCAGCAGCAAAGCGACGGCCAGAGACGGTGGGCGGGGCATCAACGAATCTCCAGCGCGCGGGGCAGTCTTTTCAACGCTACCAAAGGCCGGAGGTTTCGCCACCTCGTCACTCCTTGGCGAGGGCCTCGATCAGGTCGAGCGTCTTCGCGCGGAGGCTCTTGCTGCGGATCTTGTAGTAGGCGCGGACCAGCTCGAGCGTCTCGCGCTTGGTGTTGAGATTGGCGTCGGCAGATTTTTCGGCAGCCTTGGGGCGGCCGGGCTTACGCTTGGCACCTGTGGTTGCGGTGTCCATGCCGTCGAAGAAGTGGGCCACGGGAACGTCGAGGACCTTGGCGAACTCGAACAGGCGGCTTGAGCTGATGCGGTTGAAGCCGCGCTCGTACTTCTGGACCTGCTGGAAGGTCAGCCCCACGGCCTTTCCGAGGTCCGTCTGGCTCATGCCGAGGAGGGCGCGCCGCTGCCGCAGCCGGCTTCCGACGTGAGTGTCTACGGGATGAGAAAGAGCCAATTAGTCCTCCGATACAATATATAGCTGCCGCACCCGCCGCTGACAGCCACCTTTCGATCTGTAGGGTATTGCATCGCAATGTATCTACAGTCGAGGCGCAATAAGTCGCAGATTCGCACCTCGGAAGCGGCGGTGGTTGCGGATGGGATGCAACGTCCATAACCTCCGACGGCAGGCGGCAAAGACCGCTCCCGGGAGGATTTCACGATGTTTTTCATTATCCGGACCGCCTTGGCGTGCCTACTTGCCCTGGCCATCGCGCAGCCGGCCTTCGCCCAAGCCAGCTGGCCGGACAAGCCGGTCAAGATTGTCGTCGGCTTTACGGCCGGCAGTTCGACAGATGTCACGGCGCGGATGTTCGCACAGAAATTCTCCGAGGCATGGGGTCAACCCGTGATCGTCGAGAACGTTGCTGGAAATTCGGGCGCGATCGGCGTCGACCGGGTCGCCAAGGCCGCCCCCGATGGATACACGCTGATGTGGTCGGGGAACGCCGCCATCACGATCCTGCCGTCGATGCAGGCGCTGCCGTTCGATCCGCTGAAGGACCTCACCCCGATTTCGACCTCGCTGGCCATGCCGTCGCTGTTCATGGTGAACAACGACCTGCCGGTTAAATCGATCCCCGAGCTGATCGCCTACGCCAAGGCCAATCCCGGCAAGCTGTCCTACGGCACGCCGGGCGTCGGCACGCCACAGCACATCGCGGGCGAGCTGTTCTGCTTTCTGGCGGGCATCAGGATGGAACACATACCGTATCGCGGTGCCAACATGGCCGACCTCATGAGCGGCGTCGTCCAGGTCGGCATCCAGAACGCCGGCGCGGCGATGCCGCTGGTGCGGGACGGTCGCGTGCGCGGCATCGCCGTCACCTCGCTCAAGCGCACGCCGAGCGCACCCGACCTGCCGACACTCGCGGAGCAGGGCTTTCCGGGCTTCGAGGCAACGTCGTGGTTCGCGCTCCTCGGGCCGGCCAACCTGCCCAGGCCGATCGTGGACAAGGTACGGGCGGAGTCGCTCAAGGTGCTGGCCGATCCGGAGATGGAGAAGAAATTCAGCGCCATGGGGCTCGACCTCGTGGGCAGCACGCCGGAGGAGACCCGGGCTGCCATCGCCGCCGACATCCCGAAATGGGCGAAGGTCATCAAGGACGCCAACATCAAGACGGGGAAGTAGCCTCACAGCCCTCCCGCTTCATCTGCTCGCGCCGGGCCAGCTCGTCGTTCGAGGACCAGCGGGCGGGTGAGCAGGGTGTGCCGAAGCACGCTGTTGCCCTGGGTCAGCAGATTGGCCCATCTCCCTGCTTCAGCCTGGCGATCTCGGCTGCGACGTACTTGGTCACCTGGTTGAAGGTCCTGCCGAAGGGATCGTCCTCGCCGACGAACAGGCATTGTGCCGCGAAGATTTCGTAGGTCTTGCGGCCGAGCAGCAGGTCGAAGGGACGGGCGATGGCAGCCCGACCCGACATCGGCTTGGAAAACTCCCGGAGTAGGAAGCGGCCTAGTACTCCTCGATCACCTGCCCGTTCGGATGGATGGTGACCCGCTTCGGTACGCCCTGCGGCCGGG
>CAIYWM010000605.1 GCA_903929895.1 uncultured Alphaproteobacteria bacterium | reverse complement strand
TCGGCGAAGTAGTTGTCCGGGTTTCGGTTCAGCGTGAGCCTGCCCACCTTGCGGATCGGGACCAGTTCCTCGGGGATGATCTTGGTCGGGTCCAGGAGATCGAAGTCGAACTTGTGTTCATCGGCCGGCTCGACGATCTGAATGCCGAGTTCCCACTCCGGAAAGTCGCCGCGCTCGATCGATTCGAAGAGCTCGCGGCGCTGGAAGTCCGGGTCGCGCCCGCACAGGAGGTTGGATTCGTCCCACACCATCGAGCACACGCCCTTCACCGGCTTCCAGTGGAACTTCACGAAGCGCCAGCCGCCCTCGGCATCGACGAGGCGGAAGGTATGAACACCGAATCCCTCCATGGTGGCCAAGGTGCGCGGCAATGCGCGATCGCTCATTACCCACGTCAGCATGTGGGCACTCTCCGGCGTCAGGGACACGAAGTCCCAGAACGTGTCGTGCGCCGACGCCGCCTGCGGAATCTCATTGTTGGGCTCGGGCTTCACCGCATGGATCAGATCGGGGAACTTGTTGGCGTCCTGGATGAAGAAGACCGGCATGTTGTTGCCGACCAGATCCCATACGCCCTCCTGGGTGTAGAACTTGACCGCGAAGCCGCGCACATCGCGCGGCGTGTCGGCCGAACCGCGCGAGCCCGCGACCGTCGAAAAGCGCACGAAGACCGGGGTCTGGACCTTGGGATCCCGGAAGACCTGCGCGCAGGACAGCTCCGAGAGGTCTTCATAGACCTGAAACACGCCGTGTGCCGCAGTGCCTCGGGCATGAACCACGCGCTCGGGGATGCGCTCGTGGTCGAAATGCGTGATCTTCTCGCGCATGAGTATGTCTTCGAGCAGCGTCGGACCACGTACGCCGGCCTTCAGCGAGTTCTGGTCATCGCTGACGCCCACACCCTGGTTGGTCGTCAGCAGGTTGCCCGGCGGCATCGTGTCGGACTGAAGATCACTCGTCTTGGCCGTTTCCTGCCGGGCTGAAATCCCCTTCTCGAGGGGCGTGTCCTGCCCCGCCGTTCGCGGAGAGGGAGGCGCCATCGTCAGCGGTACGGGCTTCTTGGCCATGGTGGATTCCGTTCAGTTGTGCGTGAGGAACGCTGCAAACGGCCATGCCACGATAGCGGTTGCCCTTCTTTCCGCAGATATCGCGGAGTGAGCCGGATTCAGACGTAGTCCGAACGCAAGCTCTGGGCCGCGGCGTCACGCAGGCGATGCGAACACCACGGCCGGGAGAACGCGGGGCAGACATGGCACCTGCCACGCCATCAGCTCGGCGAAGGGACGCCGCATGTCGACACAACGGTGGGGCATGGCTTCGGCTTCCAGCCGGAAGCCGTATCCTTCACACGAGGCTCCTCAGTCGTGGCTCCAGCGAAAGCGGGACTGTTCCTCCGCCTCGCGGGCCGCCGTGCGGGCACGGCGCCCGGCGCCGCGTCCGTCGGGCGGACCAGCAATCGCGAGCAACGCATCGTGACGTGCCTCGTCGAGCTGGAAATCTCGGCGACCGCGCCAGAGCAAGGCTTCGATCTCGCGGCCACCCGCCACTTCCGCAAGACGCGCGAAATCGGCCGCCTCGGCGACTGCGCAATGGATCAGCAGCCTGTTGCCTTCGCGCGAGGGCTGTACAGCGAATGGCCCCTCGAGCTTGAGGTGGCTGCAGGTACGCACCATCAGGTTGGCGGCGAACCTGAGCCGAGCACTGTCGAAGGGATCGTCGTCACGCCGCCCCCCGGCAAAGCAGGGCATGAGTTCCCCCTCCAGAAGGTAGACGGCGCCGGGAGAACCGGCGAGGTCGGTCCAGGCGATGCGAGCCATTGTTGTCTAGGGCTCGGTGAGCGATCGAGAAAGCGGCGGAGCCTTCGGGATCATTTGCCCGGCACGAACCCAGCGGAACGTCTCCGCATCACTACGTTCGCGCAACAGCCGGTCGGCCAGCGACTGACGGCGCCGGCCTTTTCCCAGAGCGCGCAACAAGGCGAGTTCGAAGCCCAGTCCCGTCGGTGTGGTATCGAGCGGCATCCTCATCTCCTCACGCTGGCGAACGACTTGCCGGCTTGGCAACGGGACCTCTTGCAGGCGGTTGCATGGGCGTTGAGACAATTTCGCATCCGCGCGAAGCGGCGACAAAAAAGCCCGCCCTGAGAAGAGGGCTCCTGAGAGACGCATCAAGCACGCGTGTGCACGCCGCGCGCAACGAATGTCAGGAAAAGTGACCTGACCTAAACGTCGTTGCATAGATTAAGGTTGCAGGAAATTCGACGCGCAGTGACAAAGCAGCGAAGCGCCTACTTGCCCACCTCGGCAACTGGCTCAGCCGGCAGGCCTCCGCTGGCGGGGCGGACGACTTCCCGCAACGCCTTACGCAGTTCGCCGACAGTCATGTCGTCATGAAGGCCCGGCAACAATGCAAGGCCATCGGGAATCGGTGCCACATGCTCGGCGGCGCGGACGGCCTCCATTCCCGCGTCGTACCGGCCCTCACGAAGCAATTCTATGGCCGAGAGGATATGATAAGCCTCTCGACGATTCGGATTGCGCCTGAAGCGTTCCAACACGAGCACGAAACGATGGATACGCTGGCAAAGTAGGTGACGTGTCGCGTCCGCCAAATCCGTCATGACCTCACCACTATCGCAACATTGATGAGCATCCAAGCATTCGATTCAGCGCAGTGATATGCGACTCTGGAAATTGTGAATGGAAAG
>CAIYWM010000604.1 GCA_903929895.1 uncultured Alphaproteobacteria bacterium | reverse complement strand
TTCCAGCCAGCCTCTGAGAGAAGGGTCCCTCGCTACGCTCGGGATGACAATTGTGCGTCCGGACCGACGAGCCTTGCGCACCCCGGTCCTCGCGCCACGTTTGTCATCCCGAGGCCGCGGGCCGAGGGACCTTTGGTCGTTGAGCGTTCAGATGCCGCGGTCCTTGAACACGTCGCGGGCCGTCTTGAAGGCGTCGAGGCTCGCGGGGATGCCGCAATAGATCGCGACCTGGAGGAAGATCTCCTTGATCTCGTCCTTGGTCAGGCCGTTGTTCAGCGCACCGTTGATGTGCAGCTTGAGTTCGGGGCCGCGATTGAGCGCCGCCAGCATGGCGAGGTTCAGCATCGAGCGGTTCTTCTTCGACAGGCCCGGCCGCGTCCAGGCATAGCCCCAGCAGTATTCGGTGGTGATGTCCTGGAAGGCCATCATGAACTCGTCGTCGGCGGCACCGGCCAGCGAGTTGTCGACATAAGCCGCGCCGAGCACGGCTTTGCGCATCTTCATGCCTTCGTCGTAGAGCTTCTTGTTGCGCGGCGCGGGCTTGGCTTTCTTCGCCTTCGCGACTGCGGTCTTCTTGGCCATGTCTTGCTCCTCCGGATAAAACCGGGGAGCTGTATATCAGATCGTCGCGTGGCCTGCGTGGGCTTGCGCCGCCGCGCCATTGAGCCCCTTGGAGCGCGCCTGCTGGCAGAGATCCTCGATGGTCACGTTGTCGAGTTGCGCCATCATCTCCTCGCGCAGCTTCTCCCACAGGGGCCACACGACCTCATGCGCAAGCGGCGAGCCGATCGCCGGGTCGCTGGGCTCGGTCTCGACCTCGAGGTTGCGGACCACCCGCACGACCTCACCCAGGGTGATGCTGGCCTTGTCCCGGCCCAGCCGATAACCGCCGCGCGGCCCGCGCTTTCCCGACAGGATGCCGGCGCGCACCAGATGCTGCAGGACCTGCTCGAGATATCGCTTGGGAATTCGCTGGCGCTCGGTGATGTCGCCGCTGCGCACCGGGTGATCGCCGACATGGAAGGCCACGTCGAGAACCGCCTCGATCGCGAACATCGTCTTCTTGCTGAGGCGAGGCATCCCGTTCTCGTCCCTCTTCAGGCCCTCTTGACCGAGCCGGCCGTTACTCCCGTAGAACCAAAGCCACCGGCACCGCGCGCCGTTTCGTCGAGGGTCAAGACCTCTCGCCAGACAGCGCGAGCATGGCGGGCAATAATAAACTGTGCAATTCGCATGCCGCGCTCGATGCGGAAAGGCTCCTTGCCGAGATTGATCAGGATGACGCCGACCTCGCCGCGATAGTCGGCATCGATGGTGCCGGGGGCGTTGGCGACCGTGATCCCGTGCTTGGCAGCCAGGCCGGAACGGGGCCGGACCTGGGCCTCGAAGCCTGGGGGCAGGGCGATCGAAATGCCGGTCGGGACGATGCGGCGTTCCAGCGGCGCCAGCTCGATAACCTCGTCGATAGCGGCCAGCAGGTCGGCCCCAGCAGCTGCAGCCGTCGCATAGTCAGGCAGCTGGAGGCCCTGCCCATGGGGCAACCGCACGATCTCGATCTCGATACTCTCGACGCCCGTCATCGGCCCCCCGTTGAATTACTCCGCAGCCTGCTTCTTGCCTGCCTGTGCAAGATGCAGCGCGATCCGGCCGGCGAGCCGCATGGCGACATCGCCCTTGCCCAGCGGCGGCCAGTCCTCGGTGCCCGCTTCCGTGATGAGATGCACGGTGTTGCGCTCGCCGCCGAAGGTGCCGGTCGCCGGCGACACGTCGTTGGCCACGATCCAGTCGCAGCCCTTGCGGGTGCGCTTGTCGACGGCGTTGGCCACCACGTTCTCGGTCTCGGCGGCGAAGCCCACCACCAGGGCCGGCCGCCGGGGACCGACCTTGGAAAGCGTCGCCAGGATGTCGGGATTGGGCGCCAGTTCGAGCGCAGGGGGCGGCGCGCCTGCCTTTTTCTTGATCTTGCCGGTGGCCGGCCGGGCGGCCTTCCAGTCGGCCACGG
>CAIYWM010000603.1 GCA_903929895.1 uncultured Alphaproteobacteria bacterium | reverse complement strand
GTGCAGGCCGCCATGCTCGACGGCGTGCGCCAGCTCGGCCTCGGCGCCCTGCCGTGGAGCGACGATCTCGTGCGCTGGCGCGAGCGCATCGGCTTCCTGCGCCGCCATGCCGGCGAGGCGTGGCCCGACCTGTCGGACGCTGCCCTGCTGGCGTCGCTGGCCGACTGGCTCGGCCCCTCTCTCGACGGCGTGTCGCGCAGGGATCATCTCGCCCGCGTCGACCTCGGCACGGCACTGAAGGCACTGGTGCCGTGGGAAAAGCAGCGCGAGGCCGAGCGGCTGGTCCCGTCGCATATCGAGGTACCGAGCGGGTCGAGGGTGGCGATCGACTATGCCAATCCCGACGAGCCGACGCTCTCGGTCCGCCTGCAGGAGATGTTCGGCCTCACCGAGACGCCGCGCATTGCCGGCGGCAAGGTGCCGCTCACCATCCACCTGCTTTCGCCGGCGCGTCGGCCAGTCCAGGTGACGCGCGATCTCGCGAGCTTCTGGGCCAACGGCTACAAGGCCGTGAAATCCGAACTGAAGGGACGCTATCCGCGCCATTACTGGCCGGACGACCCGCTGGTCGCCGAACCCACGGCAAGGGCGCGGCCTCGACCGCGGTAAGCGCTACCGGGTCTCGATCACCCGCGACAGCAGGCGTCGCATCAGCGGCATCAGGAACAGCATGGTCGGAAAGGCGACCATCCAGGAGGCCATCCACGATTCCATCCAGCGGGCGGTCATGCCCGTCTCGAATCCCATCGCCCGGATCGTGGCGATGCCGGAGACGATGAAGGTCATGACGAAGGTCAGGGCCAACGGCATGGCGAGGTGCATGGTTCGGGCGGGGAGTTTCTTCACGGCGGGCCGGACAATATGGTACGGGCTTGGACCTCGTCCATCCCCGTTGCGGAAGCCCTCCCCCATGTCCCTCGCCCTCCCGTTCCAGACCGCCAAGCAGCTCGCCGCTGCGGTACGGAAGAAGAAGATCGGCTGCCTCGAACTGCTCGACCTCTACCTGAAGCGGGTCGAGGCCTATAATCCCGAGCTCAACGCCATCATCGCCACCGACATCGAGGGCGCCCGCAAGCGCGCCAAGGCGGCGGACCGCGCGGTCAGGGCCGGCAAGAAGCTGGGACCTCTGCACGGCGTGCCGATGACGATCAAGGAATCCTTCGACGTCGCGGGCTTGCCCACGACCTGGGGCGATCCGGCCTTCAAGGACACGATCGCGACGCAGAACTCGCTGGTCACGCAGCGCATGATGGACGCTGGCATCACCCTGTTCGGCAAGACCAACGTGCCGCTGAACCTGGCCGACTGGCAGAGCTACAACGAGGTCTACGGCTCGACCAACAACCCCTGGGATCTCGGCCGGACGCCGGGCGGCTCCTCGGGCGGGTCGGGGGCGGCGCTGGCCGCCGGCCTCACCGGCATCGAGGCCGGCAGCGACATCGGCGCCTCGATCCGCAATCCTGCTCATTACTGTGGCGTCTGGGGCCACAAGCCGAGCTGGGGCGTGGTCTCGCCCAAGGGCCATGCGCTGGCCGGCGCCGTCGCCTACGGCGATATCGGCGTGGTCGGTCCGCTGGCGCGCGGCGCGGAAGATCTCGAAATCGCGCTCAGCGCGATGGCCGGCCCCGACGCGATCGACGGGCGCGGCTGGACGCTCACCCTGCCGCGCTCGAAGAAGACCCAGCTGCGCGATTTCAAGGTCGCGGTGCTGCTGACCGACCCGAATGCCGAAGTCGACGACTCGGTGCAGGAGCAGATCTCGAAGCTCGCCTCGTTCCTCGCCAAGAACAAGGTGAAGGTAAGCGACAAGGCGCGGCCCGAGATCGATACGACGGAACTGAACGACGTCTACATCCGGCTGCTGCGCGCGGCGACGTCGGGCCGCATGAGCGACGCGGTCTACGAACAGGCCGTCAAGGACGCGGCCGGCCTGCCCGCCTCCGACATGAGCTACTTCGCGCAGATGCAGCGGGGAAACTCGCTGTCGCATCGTGCCTGGCTGGGGCTGAACGAGAAGCGCCACCGGATGCGGCTCGCCTGGGATGCGTTCTTCCAGGACTACGACCTGATGCTGTGCCCGGTCGCCGTGACCGCGGCCTTCCCGCACGACCAGGCAGGCCTGCGCCACAAGCGCACGATCGTGGTGAACAACAAGCAGGTGCCGGTCGTCGACCAGATCTTCTGGGCCGGATACTCGGGCGTCACCTGGATGCCCTCGACCGCCGCCCCGATCGGCCAGAGCAAGGAAGGCCTGCCGATCGGCGTGCAGATCATCGGCCGCCAGTATGGCGACTACGAGTGCATCCAGTTCGCCAAGCTGCTGGAGAAGGAATATCGCGGCTTCGTGCCGCCGCCGGCCTACAGCTGAGTGCAGGAGCCAGAATGTCCAAGGATCTCGACCTCAAGCAACATATCCGCTCGATCCCCGACTTCCCCAAGCCGGGCATCCTCTTCTACGACATCTCGACCCTGCTGGCGCATCCCAAGGCCTGGCACACCGCGATCGAGCGGCTCGCCGACCTGATCCGGCCGCACAAGCCGGACGTGCTGGCGGGAATCGAATCGCGCGGCTTCCTCCTGGCCGCGCCGCTCGCCCTCGCGCTCGGCACCGGCTTCGTGATGATGCGCAAGCAGGGCAAGCTGCCCGGCACGACAGTGCGCCATACCTATGCGCTGGAGTACGGCACCGACACGATCGAGATCCAGCAGGACGCCGTGCACAAGGGCTCCCGGGTCGTCCTCGTCGACGACCTGCTGGCGACCGGCGGCACGATGGACGCCGCCGTGAACCTGCTGGAAACCGTCGGCGCCGTGGTACCCGCGACCGCGGTGATCATCGAGCTCACCTTCCTCGAAGGCCGCAAGAGACTGACGCCGCCGGTCGAAACGCTGCTGCAGTACGACAGCTAGAGGCCGAACCGACGGACCTCATCCTTCGAGACGCGGTCCTGCGGACCGCTCCTCAGGGCGAGGCATTGTTGTCCGACATGCTTTCCGGCCCGCGGGCAAACCGGCTACGATGCCGGCCGGAGGAAATGCATGTTCTCAGTGTCCGAGTGCTTCTCTGAAACCTATGCCGAGGCGCGCGCCAAGTTCTGCGGCGCCGCCGCCGAGGCCGGAGGTGCCCTGCGTTCGTGGCTGAATCCGAAGGCGCGCGGTCCGAACGGCGAGACGCTGTATCTCGACACGGCGCGCTTCGGGCCGGCCGATGCCGCGAACATGCTGGTGCTGATCGCCGGCACGCACGGTGTCGAGGGCCATTGCGGATCGGGCGCCGAGATCGCCTGGATGCGCTCGGGCGGGCCGGCGAAGCTGCCGCCCGGCACGGGTGCGCTGCTGATCCATGCGCTCAACCCCTATGGGTTCGCGTGGACACGCCGCGTCACCGAGGACAATGTCGATCTCAATCGCAACTTCGTCGATCACGACAAGGGCTATCCGCGGAACGACGGCTATCTCGAGATCGCGAACGCGGTGCTGCCGGTCGAGTGGAGCGAGGCGAGTTCGGCAGAAACCGATCGCGTGTTCGCGGCCTATGCCCAGAAGCACGGCGCCTTCGGCCTGCAGAGCGCGATCAGCGGCGGCCAATACACCCACCCCGACGGGATCTTCTTCGGCGGCACCGCGCCCAGCTGGAGCAATCGGACGGTCCGCGCCATCGCCCGCGAGGAGCTGTCGCAGGCCAGGCGCGTCGGCATCATCGATTTCCATACCGGCCTCGGCCCGTTCGGCCATGGCGAGCTGATCTGCGCCGTGTCACCCGCCGCCAAATCGTTCGCCCGCGCCAAGGCCTGGTACGGCGACGAGATGACCTCGCCGGAAGGCGGCACGTCCACGTCGGCAGTGGTCGTCGGTGTCATGACCGACGCCTTCCCGCAGGAGCTGCCGGACGCCGAGGTGACGCCGGTCGCACTGGAATACGGCACCTATACGGTGCCGGAGGTGCTGAACGCGGTGCGCGCCGACAACTGGCTGCATCATCGCGGCGACCTCGGCTCGGCGCAGGGCCGCGCCCTGAAGGCCGACATGAAGGAGCGCTTCTTTCCGGCCGGCGACAAATGGCGGGACATGGTCTGGGCCCGCGCCGACCAGACGATCGGCTGGGCGCTGAAGGGAATGACCGCGGGATGAGTCTCGCCGTGCCCGGCGAGGATACCGCCCGGCTGCGACTGCAGAAGGTGCTGCAGCAGACACCGCTGTTCGCCGACCTCGCCCCCGAAGCCCTGGCCGCCGTCGAGCACCAGCTGACCTTGCTGGTGCTGCCCGGGGGCGCGCCGCTGTTCCGCCAGGGCGAGCCGGCCGACGCCGTCTATGTCGTTACGAGCGGCTCGCTCGGGGTCTTTCGCCATCACGAGGCCGGCGATTCCCGCGAGCCCGTGCTGATCGCCGAGATCCCGCCGGGCAATCTGGTCGGCGAAATGTCGCTCCTGTCGCAGGGCAAACGTACCCGCAGCGTGGCGGCGCTGCGCGACAGCGAGGTCTGGCGGCTGCCCCAGACCAGCTTCCACACCCTTACCTCGAACCATCCCGAGGTCCTGCCGGCGTTGATGCGCAGCGTCGTGGCGCGCAATGCGCAGGACGCTGCCGGCGGGCGCCGCCAGCCGCGCACCTTCGCGCTGCTGCCGAGCGGCCCCGACGTTCCCTCGGCGCGATTCGCGGTGATGCTGGCCAATGCGCTCGGCCGCATCGGCACCCAGGTGCAGATGCTGGGATCCGAATCGCTCGACCAGGAGCCCGAGTGGTTCGCGCGCTGCGAGATGGAATCGTCGTTCGTGCTCTACCGCGCCGACCCGACCCTGACCCCGTGGACCGAGCTCTGCCTGCGCCAGGCCGACTGCCTGGTCGTGATGCGCAATGCCGACAACGACGCGCCGACCCGGGTGCCGTTCGAGATCGAGACGGCGCAGAGCGGCGCGGTGTTCCACCGGCGCCGCGAGCTGGTGCTGCTGCATGAGGGTCACGAACCGAAGGCGGGCTCCACCGCTCCGCTGCTGGCGGGCGGCCTCTACGGCAACCACCATCACGTCCGTCTCGACCTCCCTGCCGACATCGACCGGCTGGCCCGTATCCTCACCGGCCATGCCGTGGGCGTCGTCATGGCAGGCGGCGGCGCGCGCGCCTTCACCCATATCGGCGTGGTCAAGGCGCTGCGCCAGTGCGGCGTGCCCATCGACCTGGTGGGCGGTACCAGCATGGGCGCCATCGTCGCGGCGGGCGTCGCCTCGCGCTGGAACGACGAGGAACTCGACACGCGCTTCCGCCGCGCCTTCGTCGACAACAATCCGCTCAGCGACTACACGGTGCCGCTGATCTCGCTGTTCGCCGGCCGCAGGGTCACGCGCCTGTTGCGCATGGCCTTCGGCGAGAAGGACATCGAGGATCTGATCCTCCCCTACTACTGCATGACGGCAAACCTCACGACGTCCAAGGCCGACATCCATACGGTCGGGCGACTCTGGCGGTGGCTGCGCGCCTCGGTATCGATTCCCGGCGTGATACCGCCGTTCAACGAAGCGGGCGAAGTCCATGTCGATGGCGGCGTCATCGACAATTTCCCGGTGCGCGCCATGCAGCGGCTGGGCCGCGGCGTGACCATCGGCGTCGACATCGATACCGGCGGCGCGCTGGCCGCCGGCGAGGGCGTCATGGAACCCTGGTCGGCCTGGCAGTTCTTCCGCCGCCTCGTCTGGAAGCGCAACGAGACGCTGCCCATCCCATCGATCGTGCGCATCCTGCTGCGGTCCGCGCTGGTCGCCAGCACCTCGCGCGCCGCCGAGGATCGCGCCGCCGCGGAAATGCTGATCGTGCCGCCGATGACCCATATCGATCTGCTCGACTGGACGAGCTTCGACACGGCGATCGAGCTCGGCTACCGCACGACGATGGAAGGTCTTGAGAAGGCCCGCACCCTGCCGGTCGGCGTGCGTCTCTTCGTGTCGTGAAGGACTCTTCCGATCGGACAGGGGCAGAAACCAACATGACTGACGAGCCGACGGCCCGGCATCTCCCTGCGCGAACCCGCTACTCCAGGCCCGACGGCAGCAAGGGCGCCGGCTGGTATACCGACGACTGGCAATTGCGGCCGGAGGGCTGGTGCTGCATTTCGGCCCACGTCAGCCGCTCGTGAGCGCGTCCCCGCCATGACGACGAACACGGCCGCGGATACGTCGCCGGCCGCCTGGCGCGTCGTCTTCGCCTGCTTCGTGACGGCCGTGTTCGCCTGGGGCTTCGGTTTCTATGCGCACGGAATCTACCTCGTCGAATTGCAGCGGGCGCACGGCTGGTCGACCGGCTTCATCTCGTCGGTCGTCACCGCGCACTACGTGCTGGGCGCCTTCCTGCTGCCGCGCATCGCCGAGGCGATCGGCCGCTTTGGACCGCGCACCGTGTTCCTGGCCGGCCTCGCCATCACCACCTCGGCCCTCATGCTGCTGCCCTCGGTCACCGAACCTTGGCAGCTGGTCGTGCTCTACATCGTCATGGCGCCGGGCTGGAACGCCACCAGCGTGGCGCCGATCGCCGCCACGGTCGGTCAGTGGTTCGACCGCAAGCGCGGCCTCGCCCTCAATCTCGCGCTGAGCGGCGCCACCCTCGCGGGCCTCGTCGTCACGCCGGTGCTGCTCGCGGCCATCCCCGCGCTGGGCTTCGCCACGGCCGAGCGGCTGCTGGTAGCCATCGGCATCGTGCTGGCGGCCAGCGCCGTCTTGCTGTTCGTTCGCAGGGGGCCGCTCTCGCCCAAACCGACGACGGTGCGGCTCAATCGGCTGGCACCGCTGCGGGAGTGGCATTTCTGGAGCATCGCCGCGCCCTTCGCGCTCGTCCTGACGTCCCAGGTCGGCTTCCTCACACATCTCGTGCCGCTGGTTATCTCTCGTTCGGCTGCGAGCGGAGCGGCGATCGATCCTGCCCTGGCCGTCGGCATAAACGCCGTTACGGCGCTCGTCGGCCGCATCGTATTGGGGCTGGTCATCGACCGGTTCGAGCCGCGCCGTGCCTCGGCGGTCTGCTTCCTGGTGCAGGCCGGCGCCATCGCCGTGCTGGAATTCGTCGAGACGCCGCTCGCGGTTTACGGCGCCTGCGCCGCCTATGGCCTCGCGGTGGGCAACATCATCACCCTGTCGCCGATGATCGTGCAGCGGGAGTTCACACCCGACCGTTTCCCCGCGATCGTCGCCCTCTCCACGGCCGTCATGCAGACCCTCTACGCCTTCGGCCCCGGCCTGCTGGGAATTCTGCGCGACGTCTCCGGCAGTTACGGCGTGCCGCTGGCAGTTTGCATGGGCCTCAACCTCACGGCGTCCGCGCTGATCCTGATGCGCGGGCGGCGACCGACCTAAGCCAGGAACTTCAGCCCGTTCACCACCTTGTCGATCGTCTTGCGCGGCCCGTGCATGCCGATGCCGACGAAGTCCAGCGCATCGACCGGCGCCGCGGCCACGGCCGCGCGATTGTCGGCGTCGTTGGTCGTGGTGAACATCGGCTCGATGTAGATGGCGGGCACCAGTTCGCGCGACAGCGCTCGCTGGTGCGTCCGCCGAAGCTCCTCCAGGGTCGCCCCGTAGACGAATACCGGCTCACGGATCAGCGCGGTGTAGGCCCGGCCACCGCCGTCGCGGTAGGGCTCACCCATCAGATGGGCATGGGTACCGGCGAGGCCGCCCGCCAAAAAGGCTGCGACATTGGCCACCTGCCAGGCGGCCAGTTCCTTGCGCAGCACGAGGGCTGTCTTGGTTTCGTAGATCATGCCGCCGATATGGGGCATGGTGTTCCCATCGTCTTGAACATTCGTGCATGATCGTGGACCAGATCCGCCTCGACCGGCCCACGGCCGGCCTGCAGCGCCTCGAAGGGCGCTTCGGCGGCCATGCCTATGATCTGCACCGGCACGAAACCTACGGGGTCGGGCTCACCCTCTACGGCGTCCAGCAGTTCCACTATCGCGGCAGCCTGCGGGCGAGCCGGGCGCGGCAGGTGCTGGTCCTGCATCCCGACGAGGTGCATGACGGCCATGCCGGCGAAGGCGCGGCCTTCGCCTATCGCATGCTCTATCTCGATCCGGCCGCGGTCTCCCAGGCGCTCGACACTGCGAGCCCGCCCCATGTCGCGGAGGCGGTCGGGCACGATCCCGAGACGGCGAAGGTCATCGAGGAAGCCTTCTTGGATTTCCCGCAGCCGCTCGAACCCCTGGCCGTCGATGCCACGATCGGCCGCCTCGCCGATCTTCTGGCGCGGCGCGGCGACGGCGGCCCCCGACGCCGCCGCGGCAGCCTTGCCCTCCGTGCCGTGACCCAGGCCCGCGATTTCCTGGTGGCGGAGTCGCATCGGACGGTCGGCTCCAACGAGCTGGAGCGCATCAGCGGGCTCGATCGCTTCTCGCTGGCCAGGCACTTCCGGTCCGTGTTCGGCACCTCGCCGCACCGTTTTCAGGTCGGCCAGCGCCTCATGCGCGCACAATCGATGATCATCGAAGGCGTCGCCCTGTCGGAGACCGCGGCCGCTGCGGGCTTCGCCGACCAGAGCCATCTCACGCGGCATTTCTCCGCCCGGTTCGGCGTCACGCCGGGGCGCTGGGCCGCCCTGTCGCGGCGAAGCTAGAGCGGATAACGGCCGTCGGCGTCCAGCGGTTCGGCCGACAGCCAGCCCCGACGGAGGCCCGCCAGCACGCCCGTCAGCATCGGCCGCACGATCGGCGTCTGGCAGGCCTGGCGAAGGACCAGGTCGCGCAGGATGGCGAGCGGCACGCTGTCCGACTGGAAGAACGGCGTCAGCAGGTGGCTGGCAGACCGGTAGAAGCGGTTGGAAGGCCCCCGCCGGCGCGCATAGAGATCCATCGCCCCGGCGAGATCGGCCGCCTCGGCGAGGCTGCGGGCCAGGGCATGGGCATCGAGCAGGCCGAGATTGGCGCCCTGCCCGAGCTGCGGGCTGGTGCCGTGCGCGGCATCGCCCAGGAACACGACCGGTCCCTCGTTCCAGCGCGGCAGGGCCACGTGCCGGTAGGTCGCGCGCGAGAAGTCGCCTTCAGTGACGGCACGCTCGATGATCGACGCCGCTTCCGGCCACAGCGCCAGCGCCTCCTGCCGTATGGTCTCCAGATCGAGCGGCCGATCGGGTGAGAGGTCGGGCGTGCGCAGACTCCAGAACATCGTGACCGCGTCCGGCGCCACGGGGAGAATACCCATCATCGCCGTGGTGTCGGCGAAGCGCTGGCGAAGCAGCCGGACGGCGCCGGCTGCCAGGGTGTCGGGGACGGTCGCCCAGACGCAGCCCCACGGATAGAGCGGCGCCCGGGCCCGCGGGAACACGCGTTGCCTCAGCGCCGAATGCGCACCATCCGCCACCACCAGGAGGTCGAACGGACCGTGCCGGCGCGCCTTCCGGTCGAGGGCGATTGCCCGGCCGCCCTCGCGCTCGACGTCGACGATCTCCACGCCGGGCACCAGGCGGGCCCCCGCCGCGCCAAGGCGGCGATGCAGCAAATCGAAAAGGACCGAACGGCGGATACCGAGGCCGAAGGCGGCTGGATGCAGGTCGCCATAGGCCAGGTCGAGAACCCGGATTCCCCACTGGTTCTCGCCGAGCACCCCGTCGATCCGGGCACCTGCCGACAGGGCATCCTGCTCCAGGCCAAGCGCCCGAAGGACCGACAGGCCGGTGGGCTGCAGCAGAAGGCCGGCACCCACGGGATGCGGCTGCTCGAAACGTTCCAGAACGGTGACACGATGTCCGGCATCGGCGAGGAATCCCGCGGCGGCCTGACCGGCGACGCCACACCCCACGATTCCGATCTCAAGAGAACCCAACGCCATCCCACCCTATTCTGAACCTCGGAAGCGTATACAACGAAAAAGGGTGGCCAACAGGCCACCCTTCCGTCGTTTTTGCCAGTCGGGCGGTCAGAGGCCGCCGTTCACGACCAGGCACTGGCCGCTGACATAATCGCTGTCCGGGCTGCAGAACAGGTAGACCGAGCCCGCGGCCTCCTCGGGCAGGCCGCCGCGACCGAGCGGGATCATCTGGTTCAGCGCGGCGAGACGGCCGCCCTGGACGCCGATCTTGACGGTGCGGCCCTGGACCTCGATTTCGCCGGACTCGCCCTGGGCCAGCGGCTTGGTGAGGCGCGTCTGGATGTAGCCGAACGCCACCGCATTGACCGTGACGTCGAAGCGGCCGAACTCCTTGGCCAGCGTCTTGGTCAGGCCGACGATGCCCGCCTTGCCCGCCGAGTAATTCGACTGGCCGGCATTGCCGTTGACGCCCGAGGTCGAGGAGATGTTCACGACCTTGCGCACGACGCGCTTGCCCTCGGCGCGCTCCTTCTCGACAGCCCCCCGGAAATGCTGCTGGAAGGCGCGCAGGACTCGGAAGGGTGCCGTCAGATGGACGTCGAGGATGGCGTACCACTGCTCGTCGCTCATCTTCTGGATGACCGAGTCCCAGGTGTAGCCGGCATTGTTCACCACGACATGGCAGTCGCCGAAGGCGTCGACCGCCGCCTTGACGATGCGATCGCCGAAGTCGGGCTTGGCGACGTCGCCGTTGCAGGCCACCGCCCTGCCGCCCGCCTTGATGATCTCGGCGACCGTCTCTTCCGCCGGCGCGTCGTCGATGTCGTTGATCACCACGCTGGCGCCGTCGCGCACCAGGCGCAGGGCGATCTCCTTGCCGATGCCGCGTCCCGAACCGGTGACGATCGCCACCTTGCCGTCCATCTGACCCATGTCGCTCTCCTTGGAATACGCCTCACCCTGAGGAGCCGCGCGCAGCGCGGCGTCTCGAAGGGTGGGAAGCAGTCGCAATGTTGCCCACCCTTCGAGACGCGCCTGTGGCGCTCCTCAGGGTGAGGTGGCGGGTGATCAGCTCAGCGCGACCGTGGCGGTCCCCTGGAGCGTGTCCTGGCCGTTCTGGTTGGTGCACTTGACCTCGAGATCGACCAGCGT
>CAIYWM010000602.1 GCA_903929895.1 uncultured Alphaproteobacteria bacterium | reverse complement strand
TGGCTGGATGCGCATCCCGACACGCGAACGGGCTACGGAGATTTGGTTGAGGCACTGGCCGAGTCGTTGCGTGGACTTCGACAGCTGGAGCTTCCAATCCACCAAGGCTATGTTCGCATGTACAATTTTTACGACGTCCTCGACATGGTTCTGGCTACCCACGCACGAGTCGAAGAGCGCAATGTGTACGTGCCTCCGGTCATCGTGGAGTCGCCGGTACCTTCGCCTGATGCGGACGCCGCGGAGGAGCCGTCGACGGGATCGTCAGTGCCCGCGCCCCGTGGGCCTCCGTGCGCTCCCCCACCGCCTCCGCCGTTCCCGCCACCGCCGACGTATCCGCTGCCTCGCGACGCGGACGCCCCGGCCGAGGGCGACGACGACGGTGACGACGCGTACGTGTCGGACGAATACCAGCCACCAGAAATGGCGGAGATGATCGAGAGCGTGCGGCAGATGATTGCCGCGGCTCAGTCGGCGTCTTCCGAGAAGCTTCTGAGTGCTGAGTCTCGTCGCTGGGGCGCCTACCATGCTACGGGGGGCGTCTGGCCGGTCGACATGTGGCAGCCCGCTGAGAGCATTGTGCACCCGTCCTGGGAGATATCTCTCAGGCAGGTGGTGCAGATGTGTCTGTGTCTGTCGGGCGCCGCAGACGATACGATTAGAAACATGCGACAAGGACCTGTGCTGCAGAGCTTGCTGGTCCTCGAGCAGCTGCGCGACAGCACGTGGCTGTGTGGCGCTGGCAGCGTTCCTTCGGGACGCTTTTACGCCCTTGCTTTGGCCGACGGTAATGAGTTCGTCGAGGCGCGCCTGAGCAAGTGGACCGAGGCGTGGCAGCGGGAGTATCGAACGGCGATCACGGCGTTTCGGACCTTCGCAGCTAGCTGTGGAGTGTTCCCTCGAACCGTGACCACCTACGCCGAGGCCGTCGCAGGCATTGTTCCGCGAACGGGAGGCGAAGCGCGAGCTCCCCGCCAGGTCGGCAAGCCGGTGATGTACTACACGCCGTCGATGTTCAACGGGATTGCCCACCAGAGGTTCCTCGAAACCTACGAGGTGCATGCACTACCCATTACTCCGACGTCAGAGATGATCACGGCGGGCATTACCAATGACTTTGCTTTTGCAGCCTGGGCCATCGGCACGCGTGTTCCACTGCCGCTTCGTTCCGTGGTGCTGCGCCGCCTTACCGGTGACGCTACGGAGGTTATCCCGGCGTCTTTCCACTTCTTCTGGTCATGGGAGGCGTATCTGAACGGAACGGCCGCACCACCCGAGCACCTGACAGCGTTTTCGGACGCAGTGGTCGCAGCCAAGTCGTTGGCGACTCCAGTCGTGATCTTCCTCATTCAGGACTGGGTGGCTAGCACGCCCAGCGATCACCACGCCCAGGAGCATCTGACGTGGCTGCGGAACTTGTGCAAGGCCCAGGGCGTCATGCTCCAGCGCAGCACGCACAGTGAGGGGCTGTTCCGCCGAGCGCAGGTGACCGGCCCGTTTTCTTCGGTGTGGTCGCAGCTCGGCAGCCAGCTGATTGTGTCGTTCGCGCGCACCCGGGTGCTGTTGGAGGCAGCCCCAAGCGCCGAAGCACTCCGTATCTTCGAGTCCAGCCCAGCTATGGTGGACGTCGCCGGGCGACTGATCACCGCGCTGCGTGGGCTTTGGGACGAGAGCGCGCCAATGCCCGACACTACCCCCGGCGCCGCTGCCGACGTGGATATGACGGCAGAGGACGTCGATGCGGACGAGGCGGGGGGGCTAGATCCAACCGCCGCGAGAGTCCTGCAACCCGAAGACGACATGCCGCTGCTCCCGGACGAGGAGACAACTACCCGCCTTCTCCCAATCGAGTTGGAGGATGTCGTTGTCGCACGACGTTCGCGCTGGCGCGCAGCGTCTCTCCTCAGCGGTTTGACCTGCGAGGGC
>CAIYWM010000601.1 GCA_903929895.1 uncultured Alphaproteobacteria bacterium | reverse complement strand
TGCGGGTAGAGCGCGTAGTTCTGGAACACCATCGCGATGTCGCGATCCTTGGGCTCCAGCTCGTTGACCACCCTGTCGCCGATCGCGATCGTGCCGCCGGTGATGCGTTCCAGTCCCGCCACCATGCGCAGCAGGGTGGACTTGCCGCAGCCCGAGGGGCCGACGATGACGACGAACTCGCCGTCGGCGATCTCGATGTCGACGCCGTGAATGACCTCGAGCTTTTCGTAGCTCTTCCTCACGCCGCGGAGGTGGACTTGCGCCATGGCCCTGCTTCTCTCTCGCCTACTTCTCGGTTTCGACCAGGCCGCGTACGAACTGGCGCTGCATGAACACCACGACCAGGACCGGCGGCAGCATGGCGAGCATCGCCATGGCCATCAGCAGGTTCCAGCTCGGCACTCCGTCGACCACGTTGGCCTGGCGCGAGACCGTCATGACCACGGTGTAATAGCTTTCCTTGGTCGTGATCAGCAGCGGCCACAGATACTGGTTCCAGCCATAGATGAACTGGATCACGAACAGAGCCGCGATCGAGGTCCGGCTCATCGGCAGCAGGATGTCCCAGAAGAAGCGCATCGGCGAGGCTCCGTCGACGCGCGCGGCCTCGGTCAGCTCGTCGGGCACACTCAGGAAGAACTGGCGGAACAGGAAGGTCGCCGTTGCCGAGGCGATCAGCGGAATGATGAGGCCCGCATAGGAATCGAGCATGCCGAGCGAGGCGACGACCCCGTAGGTCGGCACGATGCGCACTTCAACGGGCAGCATGAGGGTGACGAAGATCGCCCAGAAGAAATACATCCGGCCGGGGAAGCGGAAATAGACGATGGCAAAGGCCGAGATGATCGAGATCGCGATCTTCCCGAGGGCCACGCCCAGCGCCATGATCAGGCTGTTGGTCAGCGTCATCATCACCGGCGTGCTGCCGACGCGGCCATAACCCTCGGTCAGGACCTTGGTGTAGTTCTCGATCAGATGCGGTCCCGGCAGCAGCGGAATCGGCGACTGCAGCATGGTCTGCTGGCTGTGCGTGGAGGCCACGAACGTCATCCACACCGGGAAGGCGATGATGATCACGCCGAGCAGCACGACGAGGTGGCTCAGCACGGTGAGGAAGGGCCGGTTCTCGACCATCAGTAGTGCACCCGGCGCTCGATGAAGCGGAACTGCACGAAGGTGAGCGCGATGACCACGACCATCAGGATGACCGACTGCGCCGAGGAGCCGCCGAGATCCTGGCCGCGGAAGCCGTCATTGAAGACCTTGAATACCAGGATTTCCGTGGACTTGCCCGGTCCGCCCTTGGTCAGCGAATCGACCACGCCGAAGGTCCCGAAAAAGGCATAGATGATGTTGACCACGAGCAGGAAGAAGCCGACGGGCGAGAGCAGCGGGAAGATGATGTCCCAGAAGCGCCGGCCGGGGCCCGCGCCGTCGATCGCCGCCGCCTCGATCAGCGATTTCGGGATCGACTGCAGGCCGGCCAGGAAGAACAGGAAATTGTAGCTGATCTGGTTCCACACCGCGGCGATGACCACCAGCAGCAGGGCCTGGTTTCCGTTGATCACGTAATTGAATTCGATGCCGATGCCCTGAAGCATCCAGGCGATGATGCCGACCGAGGGATTGAACAGGAAGCCCCAAAGCACGCCGGCGACGGCCGGCGCCACGGCATAGGGCCAGACGAGAAAGGTCTTGTAGGCGGTGGCCCCCCGGATGATGCGGTCGGCCATCACCGCCAGCAGCAGCGAGACGGCGAGCCCAATGGCGGCCACCAGGACGCTGAACACCACGGTGATCTGCGCCGAGTGGGCGTAGCTGTTGTCCCTGAAGAGCTGGGCGAAATTCTCGAACCAGACGAACTTGGAATTGCCGCC
>CAIYWM010000600.1 GCA_903929895.1 uncultured Alphaproteobacteria bacterium | reverse complement strand
TGCCGTCCTTCACCTCGTAGAGGTCGATGCCGTAGCGATCGAACGGCTTGCCGGCATGGTCGATGCCGGTGGCGCGGAAGGTGCCGAACAGCTTGTCGCCGGCGCGATGGATGCTGGCCTCGGAGAAGCGAACCTCGCGATGCGCCGTGCTCTTGTCGGCGAAGTGCGCGCGCAGCGCCTCCTTGCCCTTGAGCACGCGCCCGGCCGGCGCGCCGCCGGCATTGAGGCGCCATTCGAAATCCTCGGTTACGCAGTCTGCGATCGCGTCGACATCGGCCTTGTTGAAGGCCTTGCCGAAGCGGCGGAACAGGTCGTCAATGGCGTCGGCCATGAAATCCTCCCTGGTCTATTTGAGCAATGAGCCGAAGCAGAGCGCGATATCGTTCTTCACGTCCGTCGTGGTGACAGCCGACAGATCAAAGCGCGAGGTCTTGCAGCCAGAGGCCATGACCTCGATCTCGCGCGCCACCACGTCGCCGCGATAGCGCAGCACGCGGCTTTCGGTCGAGCCGCTGGGATGGATGGTCATGATGAGAGCCGGGGCGCTTTCGGGCCCCTTCTCGTCGGGCGAATATTCCAGGGTCGAGATGTTCGTTTCGTGCCCGGCATGGCGCAGGGCATCGACGGCGGTGTCGAGTTCGGGCCGGATGATGTCGCGGCACTTGACCCAGAAGGCCTGCACGAAAAGGTCGGTCTCGGTGTCCATGTTTTCTCCCTAGATTGTTGGACGGACCCTAGCACCTAAATCCCTGGCCCTAAATCTCCCACGGCGGGGGCGAGAACTTCTCCAGAATGAAGTCGATGAAGGCCGTCACCTTGGGCGCGAGATGGCGGCGATGCGGGTAGACGGCATGGATCGGGATCGGCTGCTCGGCGCGGAACTCCTCCAGCAGTGAGACGAGTTCTCCGTTCTTGATGGCGGTGGCGACGGTGAGGCGGGTCAGGCGCACGATGCCCAGCCCCTGCAGCGCCAGCCGCATCTGGGCTTCGCCCTCGGTGACGGCGACCCGGCCGCCGACCTCGATCTCGCGGATCTCGCCATCGATGCGGAACGGCCAGCGGTTGAGGTAGGTGCGGTCGCGCGAGACGATGCAGTTGTGGCGTGTCAGGTCCTCGGGACGCTGCAGGGGCCGCCTGTTTCTCAGGTAGGACGGCGACGCGCAGACCAGCCGCACATCCTCGCCGATCTTGCGCGCCATGAAGCTGGTGTCGGCCAGCCGCCCGATGCGGATTGCCACGTCGACCCCTTCCTCGATCATGTCGACGACCCGGTCGGTCGGCATCAGCTCGAGCTGCAGCAGCGGATAACGTTCGAGGAACTCGGCGATGACGGGCGCCAGCTGATGGGTCGAGAAGGCAAGTGACGTCGTGACCTTCAGCAGCCCGTGCGGCGTGCCGCTTTGCCGGCTGATCTGGTTCTCCAGGGTCTCGATCTCACCCACGATGCGCCGGGCTGTGGCGTAGAAGGCCTCGCCTTCCTCCGTAAGGCTGATCGCCCGCGTCGTGCGCTGCAGCAGCCGGACGCCCAGCCTTGTTTCCAGCCGGGTCACGAGCTTGCTGATGGCTGACGGGGTCAGGCCGAGGCTGGGCGCGGCGGCTGAAAAGCCTTTCGAATCAACGACCCGGACGAAGGCCGCCATCTCGCTTGCGTGATCGATCATTGCGCTATTGATGAATTTTATTCACGAGTGTTGATCATACACTCAGTATTAACCTCCAAGAAGAACAGAATTAAGTTCCTTTCAACCCTTGGAGGCTTTCATGTTCACCGTTTCCTACCCGACCATCGCAGAACGCCGCGCTCTCGAGGCACATGCCCACCGCCTGCGTGGCGCGGCTGTGGCTGGGCTGATCCGCAACTTCACCCGCTGGGTTTCCGCCGCGTCCCGCTGAACGTGGCCATGAGCGGGATCTGGGCGCAGTACGCCCGCTACAACCGGCTGGCCAACGAGAGCCTGTATGAGGTCTGCGCCGGTCTCTCCGACGCAGACTATCGCCGCGATCTCGGGGCGTTCTTCGGCAGCGTGCACGGCACGCTGAACCATCTCCTGCTGGGTGACCGCATCTGGATGGCCCGGTTCGAAGGCGGCTCGCACGTCTCGACCGGCCTCGGCGCCACCCAGTTCGAGGATTTCGCGGCGTTGCGCGCCGAGCGCGAGCGCCTCGACCGGCACATGGAGCATTTCTTCGCGAACCTGCCCGAGGGTTTCGAGCAGGGGAGCGTGCGCTACGTCAACAATTCCGGTTTCGACACCGAGGATCCCTGGTCGGTGATCCTGCCGCATTTCTTCAATCACCAGACCCATCACCGGGCGCAGGTCCACACGCTGCTCTCGCAACTCGGCCACAAGCCGCCGGTGCTGGATCTGCACCGCGTGCTGAGGCCGGATCCGACGTGACTTCCCCTTGTCCTGAGCACAGCGAAGGACCTAGCGGAACGATCAGAGCACTCCTTATCGGACGTTAGCTCCTTCGCTGTGCTCAGGACGACTGGGGCGGAGAGTCTTGCGAATAGAAGACACGCCCGCGGCCTTCAGCAGCACCGTCGCGGCCTCGCGTGCCGCTGCCGCGACCTTCGGATCGCCGCGTACGATGGCGGCGGCAATGGCACCATCGATCAGGAGCTGGAGCTGCATCGACAGCGGCTCTGCGTCCCTGAGCCCGAGCTGCACCAGAAGTCCCTGAAGCCAAACCCGCCGCTGTTCCTTGAACGCCAGCGCGATCTTATTGGCAGCGTGTGCCGGCTCCTTGAGCTCAGCGACGGCGTTCACGAAAGGGCAGCCGCGGAACACGCCGGTCGCGATGGTGCGTTCGAGCCGATCGAAGGCGCCCAGGATCTGCTCCAGTGGCGGCCGGTCGGACGGCGGCGCGGGTTTCAGCCGGCGCGACAGGTAGGCCACGATCAGGTCGTCCTTCGACGGAAAGTGGTTGTAGAGCGTGCGCTTGCTGATGCCGATCTCGGCCGCGATCGTGTCGACCCCGACGGCGCGGATTCCCTGGCTGTAGAACAGCCGGTCGGCGGTCTCGAGGATGCGCTCCTGCATCGCTGCCCTGACGTCCGCTCTCGCCATGATGCCTTGACCCCCTGCCGGCGCCTTCCGTAGATCTACACAGATCTGTGTAATTCGGAAGGCGTGCCATGACCATCCTGAAGGAATTGCGGCCCGTCCTGCCGATCCTGATCGGCGCCTCGGTCATGTTGAGCCTCGGCATGGGCGTACGCCAGAGCTTCGGGCTGGTGATGCCGTCGCTGACACGTGACATCGCCCTCACGGTCTCCGACTTCGCGCTGGCCATGTCCGTCCAGAACCTCGCCTGGGGCTTCCTGCAGCCGATTGCGGGCGCGCTGGCGGTGCGCCTGGGCTTCCGGCCCATCATGGTGGGCGGGGCGGCGCTCTACGTCGCCGGCCTCGGCCTGTTCGCCATGGCCGACGGCCTGACCGCCGTGGTGCTGGGCGCCGGCGTGCTGATCGGCATGGCGCTGGCATGTACCGCCTCGTCCATCTCGCTGGCCGTGGGTGCCCGCGCGGTACCGGCAAAGTCGCGCAGCTTCGTGCTGGGCGCTATCACGGCGACCGGATCGCTGGGCGCACTGCTCTCGGCGCCGCTCGGCCAGACGCTCACGACGGAACTCGGCTGGCGCGCCGGTCTGCTGGGCTTCCTCGCGCTGATCGTCTTCATGCTGCCGGCGGCCTGGATCGCCGGCCGGGTCGACCGCCTGTCCCCACCCGTACCGGCCACGGGCGACATCAGCGCCGCCTCGCCGCGCGTGGCCCTCGCGGCCGCGCTGCGCCATCCGTCGTTCCTGGTGATGACGGCGGCCTATTTCGTGTGCGGCATGCAGCTCCTGTTCATCACCACTCACCTGCCGTCCTATCTCGCGATCTGCGGCATGGATCCGTCGCTCAGCGCCGGTGCGCTGGGCGCGATCGCCCTGTTCAACGTCTTCGGCAGTCTGTTCTTCGGCTGGGCCGGCGGCAGATC
>CAIYWM010000599.1 GCA_903929895.1 uncultured Alphaproteobacteria bacterium | reverse complement strand
GTCTGCTCGCCGTGCTTCAGCTTGGTCTGGAAACCTACGATGTTCCACAGAGTGCCCAGCGCATTGTCCTGGCGCAGCTGAACCACCGCCCAGGGGCGATGGCCGGTGCGGGGATCGCGCAGGCCCACCGGCTTCATCGGCCCGAAGCGCAGGCTCTGAGGCCCGGTCGAGGCGATCACCTCGATCGGCTGGCAGCCCTGGAAGTAGGGTGTGTTGTGCTCCCACTGCTTGAACTCGGTCTTCTCGCCGGCCAGCAGTGCGGCGACGAAAGCCTCGTATTGCGGCTTGTCCATCGGGCAGTTGAAGTAGTCCGCGCCGTCGCTGCCCTCGACATTGCCGGGGCCGACCTTGTCGTAGCGCGACTGCTTCCAGGCGATCGACTGGTCGATGCTCTCATGGTGGACGATCGGCGCGATGGCGTCGAAGAAGGCGAGCGAGTCCTCGCCGGTCAGTTTGGCGATCGCCTCGGCGAGCGCCGGCGAGGTGAGGGGACCGGTCGCCACGATGACGCTGTCCCAATCTTCCGGAGGCAGGCCCGCCACCTCTTCGCGTTCGAGCGTCACCAGCGGATGGGCGAGCAGGGTTTCCTGCACGGCGGCCGAGAAGCCATGCCGGTCGACCGCCAGCGCGCCGCCGGCCGGCAGCTTGTGCGCATCGGCCGCGCGCATGATCAGCGATCCGGCGCGGCGCATCTCCTCGTGGATCACGCCGACGGCATTGTTGGCGGCATCGTCGGAGCGGAAGGAGTTGGAGCAGACCAGCTCGGCCAGCGTATCGGTGAGATGGGCCTCGGTCCCGCGCAGCGGCCGCATCTCGTGCAGCACCACGGGCACACCCACCTGCGCGAGCTGCCAGGCCGCCTCGCTGCCTGCGAGACCGCCGCCGACGACGTGTACGGGCTTGGTGCTTGACGTCATGCTCTCCGACCTGAAACCTGCGCCTCCTTACAATGGAGGGTCTGACATGGCCATCAAGTTCCACAATCCCAAATCCGTCTCCGTGGCCGGCAAATACAGCCTGGGCGTCGAGGTCCCGCCCGAGGCGCGCGTGCTCTATGTGTCGGGCCAGGTGGGCGTCGATTCTGCGGGCAAGCTGCAGGACGGCATCGAGGCGCAGTGCGACCAGGTCTGGAAGAACATCGGCGAGGTACTGAAGGCCGGCGGCATGGACTTCCGCGACATCGTCAAGCTCACCGTGTTCCTGACCGACAGCCGCTTCATCCCGGCCTTCCGCGACGTGCGCGGCAAGTATGTCGGGCAGGAACCCTATCCCGCATCGACCCTGCTGGTCGTGGCCGGCCTCGCCGATCCCTCGATGCTGGTCGAGGTCGAAGTGGTGGCGGCGAAGGCCTAGCTCGCGCGGAGGCGGGATTGCTGCGCCTCGAAGCGGTCGCGCGGGACGCCTTTCATGCCAGCGTGAACGCGGCGTCGGAGGCGATCACGCGCGCGGGCGGCTGGGTTTCCGGCCATTCCCTACTCTCCGACGCGATGGCGGTCCTCCAGTTCGAGATTCCCGGAGACCGTCTGCACGAGCTGGTGGAGGAGCTGGGCGCGGGCGGGCTGAAAACCGAGCTTCCTGCCGGAGCGTCGAGCCGCGGGGCGGATATCTCCGGGCGCCTGACGCTGTACTTCCGTCAGGGCAGCGGCGACCTGAGACGCGACGTGCCGCCATTCCAATGAAGGCGGCGCCCGCCGAAATCTCGACTCGCTGGGATTTGGAGAGGAACGTCGGGAGCGGCCGAATTGGGGTCATGCCCAACTGATGCGACCCGCAGGGGCCGCTCCCGCCGTACCGTTCGCGTCTGCCGCTATGCCGATGCCCGAACGATTGCCTCGGCAATCACTGCGGCACGTTGCTTGGGTGGATTCATCAAAACCTCCCTGCTGAACGTGACGTTGGATTTCACGCACCGGCGGGTGGGGCTGTCAACGGCGATTCGCGACGGCGGACTCGCCCGCCGGTGGATGCGGTGCCATTATCGCCGCTTCGAAGTCCAGGCAGGCGTAGGTTGGTTCACAGCATCAAGAAGCCCGTGGTCGGGGTGATCGGCAACTCCGGCGTGATCAACGACCGTCACAACGTCCAGCTCGTGGGACAGCGCAACATGCGGGCGGTCGCCGACGTCGCCGGGGCGCTGCCGCTGATGTTTGCCGGCACCCCCGACATCACCGACATCGAAGCCCTGCTGGGCGCGGTCGACGGTATCCTGCTCACCGGCGCCCGCGCCAACGTCCATCCGACGCGCTTCGGGGCCGAACCGCATCCGGCCCACGAGCCCTACGACCAGGAGCGCGACGCGATGGCCTTGTCGCTGATCGATACCTGTGTCGAGCGCGGCGTGCCGATCTTCGGTATCTGCCGCGGCTTCCAGGAAATGAACGTGGCCTTCGGCGGCTCTCTGCATCCCGAGATCCGGGAGATTCCAGGCCGCATGAACCACCGAATGCCGCGGCTGGAGAATGGCGAGATCCATCCCGATCCTACCGTGGTGTTTGCCGACCGGCACGAGGTGCAACTCGTGAAGGACGGCTATTTCGCCCGGTTGCTCGGCTGCGAATGCATTCGCGTGAACTCGCTCCATGGGCAGGGGATCCTCGATCCCGGCAAGCGGGTCGCCATCGAAGGCGTGGCGGAGGACGGCACGATCGAGGCGATCTGCATCACCGACGCACCGGCCTTCGCGGTGGGTGTTCAGTGGCATGCCGAATACGACCCGCAATCCAACCCGATCAACCGCGCCCTGTTCCAGGCGTTCGGCGAGGCTCTCCGCGAGCACATGCGCTCCTCCTGAGGCTTTGCGATGACGGACACGCTCAAGGTCGGGCTGGCGCAGCTCAATCCCAAGGTCGGAGACGTGGCGGGCAATCTCGCCAAGGTGCGGGCTGCCCGCGCGCAGGCGGCCCGGCAAGGCGCCGACCTGGTGCTTTTCTCCGAAATGGTGGTGGCGGGATACTTCCCGGAGGATCTCGTCCTCAAGCCGGCCTTCCAGGACGCCTGCCATGATGCGGTCGAGGCGCTTCGGGAAGACACAAGCGATGGCGGCCCGGCCCTGTTCGTCACCACGCCGTGGCGCGAGGACGGCAAGCTCTACAATGCCATCGTTGCCCTCGACAAAGGCGAGATCGTCGGCATGCGCTACAAGGTCGATCTGCCGAACTACGGCGTGTTCGACGACAAGCGCGTATTCTCGCCGGGGCCGATGCCCGGGCCGATCGGCTTCCGGGGGGTGCGGATCGGCGTGCCGATCTGCGAGGATGTCTGGACGCCCGATGTCGTCGAGTGCATCGCCGAGACCGGCGGCGAGATCCTCCTGGTGCCCAACGGGTCGCCCTACGAGGCTGGCAAGACCGATCTGCGCGTGCAGCTCGGCGTCAAGCGCGTGGTCGAGAGCGGCCTGCCCTTCGTCTATCTCAACCAGGTCGGCGGACAGGACGAGGTCGTCTATGACGGTGCCTCCTTCGCGCTGGGCGCCGACCGCTCGCTCAAGGCCAAGCTCGCCTCCTTCGCCGAGCAGGTCGCCACGATCGAGTTCCGGCGCGGCGGCGGCGGTTGGGAATGCCAGCCCGGGCCGATCGCACCTGAGCTGGACCGCCTCGACTCGATCTATCAGGCAATGGTGCTCGGCCTGCGCGACTATGTGAACAAGACCGGCTTCCCCTCGGTGGTGATCGGGCTGTCGGGCGGCGTCGATTCGGCGATCACGGCGGCGGTGGCAGCCGACGCGCTGGGCCCCGATCGCGTGCACGCGATCATGATGCCGTCGCCCTATACCAGCCGCGACTCGCTGGAGGATGCCGAGGCCTGCGCCCGGGCGATCGGCGTGCGCTACGACATCGTCGACATCGGACCGGCGATGGCGGCGTTTCGCGGCATGCTGGCGCCGCTGTTCGGCAAGCGGGCCGAGGATGTGACGGAAGAGAACATTCAGAGCCGCGCGCGGGGCGTCACCCTGATGGCGGTGTCGAACAAGCTGGGCGGCATGGTGGTGACGACCGGCAACAAGTCGGAGATGGCGGTGGGTTACGCCACGCTCTACGGCGACATGTGCGGCGGCTTCAATGTCCTGAAGGATGTCTACAAGACCACCGTCTTCGAACTCTGCCGCTGGCGAAATGCGCACCTGCCGCTGGGTGCGCTGGGCTGCGCGGGCGTGGTGATCCCGCCGCGCATCATCGACAAGCCGCCCTCGGCCGAACTGGGGCCCGACCAGAAGGACTCCGACTCGCTGCCGCCCTATGCGACGCTCGACGCCATCCTGAAGGGCCTGATCGAGCGCGACCTCGATACCGTGGCACTGGTGAAGGAGGGCCATGACCCCGCGACCGTGGACCGCGTATGGCGCCTGCTCGAAGGCGCCGAGTACAAGCGCCGCCAGGCGCCGCCCGGCGTGAAGATCACCTCCCGCAGCATCAGCCGCGAGCGCCGCTATCCGATCGTGAACGGGTTCCGGGGGCAGGGCGCAGGAGGCTCCTCGTGAGCGACGAACTCGGGCGCCTGGCGACCCGCGAGTACGACGTCGCGCTGCCGGACGGCACGCAGGGAAAGCTGGCCTTCGCCCTGTGCGATCTGGCGAAGGACAATGCGCTGGCCCAGCATGCCCGGCGGCGGCAGGCCGTCGCCTTCGGCCTGCTGAGCTTTGCGGCGCTGCCGGACGCGCCGCGCAATGCGCTCCTCTGGGTACGGACCAGGGACGGTATGGAGATGACGACGGCGGACGGCGACGATCAGCCGGGCGGCGACCTCCAACGACTGGTCGCGCGGCACTTCATCGTGTTCTTCGACGAGATCAAGGACCTGGCGCCCGAGCTGGCGACGTTGCCCTTCCATCTGAAGGATGGCTCCGACAACCCGTAACCGGGGCCCCGATCATTCGAGTCAGGTCAGCGGCAATGGGGCACATGTTGCCGCGTTGCTGCTGCGCCATATCCACATCAGCCTCATCAGGGCGAACAGGGTTTTGGCGCTCGGTGGCGAAGGCGTCCCCGGTCAACAAGGTGGAATTCGCGAAGAGTTCTTCCAATTCGGGGGCAAGATGGTCGCAACCAGCACGCAGGGACTGATCAAGAGGCTGGGTCCCGGTGTGATCACCGGCGCCGCCGACGACGATCCCAGCGGCATCGCGACCTACTCGCAGGCGGGCGCCCATGCGGGCTTCGGACTCCTCTGGACGGTGGTACTGACCTGGCCGCTGATGGTCGCGGTTCAGTCGGTCAGCGCCCGCATCGGTCGCGTCACCGGCCACGGCCTGGCCGCCAACATGTGCCGGGCTTTCCCGCGGCCGGTGGTCCTGGGGGTGGTCCTGCTGCTGTTTGTGGCAAACACCATCAACCTCGGCGCCGACCTCGCCGCCATGGGGGCCGCGGTGGCGATGCTCGTGGGCGGGGGGCAGGCGCTCTTCACTTTCCTGTTTGCGATCGCCTCGGTGCTGGCCATCGTGTTCATTCCCTACAGCCGCTATGTCGGCTTTCTGAAGTATCTGACCTTCTCGCTGTTTGCCTATGTCGGCGTGGTCTTCACGGCCCATATCGACTGGCGCGCGGTCGGCATCGGCGCCCTGGTCCCGAACTTCGCCCTCGACAAGGAAACGTTGATGCTGATCGTCGCGATCCTCGGCACGACGATCAGCCCCTACCTCTTCTTCTGGCAGAGTTCGCAGGAAGTCGAGGATGAGGAGGGCGATGACGAGGCCGGGCCGCTCACCGACAATCCCGAGCAGGCGCCGCGCGAACTGACGCGCATCGGCTGGGAGACCGGCATCGGCATGGCGGTGTCGAACCTGGTCGCTTTCTTCATCATTCTGACGACGGCGGCCACGCTCAACGCCAACGGCAAGACAGACATCCAGAGCACGCAGCAGGCCGCCGAAGCGCTGAGGCCGATCGCGGGCGACGCGGCCTTCCTCCTGTTCAGTCTCGGCATCGTCGGCACGGGCCTGCTGGCGGTGCCGGTGCTCGCCGGATCGGCCGCCTACGCGCTGGGCGAGGTGCGGGCTTGGAGGATCGGGCTGGAGCACGATTTCTCGGAGGCTCGACCATTCTACGTCACCATCGCGGGGGCAACCCTGGCAGGTCTTGGCGTGGCGCTGCTGCCGATCGACCCGATCAAGGCGCTGATCTGGAGCGCGGTCCTGAACGGCGTGATCGTGGTGCCGATCATCGGAGCGATGATGATCGTGGCGTCCCGCCGCGAGATCATGGGGGATTTCACGGCAAACCTTTGGCAGCGCGTGCTGGGCTGGCTCACACTGGTTCTGATGGCGGCCGCGGCCATCGGGATGTTCGTGTTGATGTAGGACAGTGACCCCGTAAGCTGGTCGCCATGAAGCTCTATTCCGGTCCGCTCAGCATGTTCGGCGCCAAGGCGGAGATCGCCCTGCGCGAGAAGGGGTTCGACTTCGAACTCGAAATGGTCCCGTTCGAGATGAAGGTGCTCTATGAGCCAAAGCATCCCGAGGTCGTGCGCATCAATCCCAAGCGCCAGGTCCCCGTCCTGATCGATGGCGACCTCGAGTTGTTCGATTCGACGCAGATCTTCGAGTACCTGGAAACGCTCAAGCGTGACCCGGCACTGAGGCCGGCGGAGCCGCGGGCCCGCGCCCGGGCGCCTCTGCTCGAACACAAAGCCGACGAGGGCTATTTCCCGCACATAAAACGGCTGATGGGCGACCTC
>CAIYWM010000598.1 GCA_903929895.1 uncultured Alphaproteobacteria bacterium | reverse complement strand
TTGAAGGTCGAGCTTGCGGTGACGTTCAGCGTCAAGGCCGATTCAGCGACGCTCCCAGCCGATGCTCCCGAGATCGTAACCGAACTGGCGCTCGACCACGGACGCGGTGGCGTCGGAGGCATCGCCCTTGCGATCCGTCACGCGTTGCTGCGCCACGTCCTTGGGGACGTCGAGCCAGATCCCCTGGAACGGCACGCCCATCGTGCGGGCCAACGCCTCGGCCGCGGCGCGTTCCTCGGGGCGGGCGAAGACGGCATCGAGCACGACGCTGTGCCCCGCCCGCAGCACCCGCTCGGCGCGCGCCATGGAGGCTGCGTAGATCCTGGCCGATGCCTCCGGCGAATAGCTGCCGGCCGGCATGCGCTCTTCCAAGGGGACGCCCGCCTGCCGCTTGCGCTCGACATCGGTCCGCACGACGACGGCCCCCGGCGTGCGGCCGATCTCCGGTGCGAGCTTCAGCGCCAGCGTGGTCTTGCCACTGCCCGACAGGCCGCCGATCGCGACCAGGCGCGGCGGTGCGGGCTCCAGAAATTTCAGAGCGGCTTTCTGGTAGGCACGCGCCGGCGCATTGTCCGCCCCGCTGACCGCCGTGACCGCCGAATCGACATAGGCGCGGATCGCGGCCCGCCTTGCGAGGAACATCGGCAGAAGCGCCAGCGCCTCCTCGTGCGAAGCGCCCTCGACCTCGCCGACCCGCCACAGCCATTCGTTCAACAGGCGGTTGGCCAGCGCCCCCAGCCCCTGCCGCGCCAGGTCCATCAGCGCAAAGGCGAGATCGTAGAGCACGTCGATGTTGGCGATCTTGTCGGAGAATTCGATCGCGTCGAACGGGACGGGCTGGCCGTTCAAGGTCACGATATTGCGCAGGTGCAGATCGCCATGGCAGCGCCGGATCGCGCCGGCCGCGACGCGGCGCGCCACGAGATCGAGGAACGGTTCGAGCGACCGCGGCATCGCCTCGGCCAGCGCCTCGCTGGTTGGCGGATCGAGACGGTCCCCCGCCTCGCGCATCTGGCGGACATCGGCCGCCACCGAATGGCGATAGTCGTCGGGCGAGCAGAAGCCCGAGGCAATGGCGGGCAGCCCGTCATGAAACTGAGCCACGCGCGCACCGAGGGCGGCCATGAGGTCCGAAGTCAGCGCGCCCCGCGCCGCCATGCGGTCGAGCAGGCCCTCCTCGTCGAAGCGCTGCATCACGACCAGCCAGTCGACCGCGTGTTCGGAGGTTTCACCGACCTCGCCCAGCGCCAGCTTGCCGTCGCGCCTGAGGACGGGCGCAACCCCCAGGTAAATCTCGGGCGCCGATCGCCGGTTCACGTCGATCTCGGCGGCGCACATCGCCGCGCGCCGGCCCTCGGTCGAGAAGTCCATGTAGGGGAACTTCACGGCACGCTTCATCTTGTAGGCGCGTTCGCGGCACAGGAAGACGACGGCGCCGTGCGTGTCGATCCGGCGCTCCGGCTTCAGTTCGGCCTCGAGGAAGGCGATCGTCTCGGACTGGTCCTCGACGATGAAGGAAGGCCGCGCACTCATTCGGCGGACGCCGGATCGACGTGCAGGATGATCTCGGCGCCGGGATAGGCCCGGGCGATCTCGGTCTGGACGTCGAGACCGATCGCATGGCCCAGCACGACCGAAAGGTCAGGATCGACCTCGATATGGAGCTGGATGAACCTGGTGAGCCCGCTCGACCGGGTCTTCAGATCGTGCACGTCCTTCACGCCGGGGCGCGCCCGCGCGATCGCCTCGATCTTCCGGCTGTCCTGAGGCGGCAGTTCGTGATCCATCAGCACGTCCAGCGACTCCCGTCCGACCTTCCAGCCGCCATGCATCAGGTAGAGCGCCACCAGGCCTGCGACGCCGCTATCGATCAGCGGCTGGTCCAGCAGGCCCGACAGGAAGACGCCCATGCCGGTGACCAGTGTCGCCACCAGATCCGTGCTGTAGTGCGCCATGTCGGCACTGATCGCGAGCGAGCCGCTGCGCCGCACGACGTACTTCTGGAACGTGACCAGGCAGAGCGTGAGACCGATCGCCAGGATGCTGACGAACAGGCCGATCTCCTCCTCGCGGACCTGCTTGGGATTGCCCAGCCGCTCGACGATCGCGACCAGGAGCGCGCACCCCGAGGCGGCGATGAAACCGGCCTGGATGAGGCCTGCCAGCCCCTCGGCCTTGCCATGACCGAAGCGATGATTGTCGTCGGCCGGCACGAGGGCCTGGCGCACAGCGAAGAAGGTCACCATCGAACTGACGAGATCGAGCGATGTGTCGACAAGCGAGGACAGCATGCTCACCGAATCGGTGAGCCGCCAGGCCGCGAACTTGGCAACGATCAGGACGAGCGCCGTCGAGATCGAAGCGACGGTCGCCAGCCGCATCAGCCGTTGGGGCTCCATTGGCATCAGGCCCTCAGGGATAGAGCGTGCGCGTGGTCCACGGCTCGGTGGGCGCGCTGCGCCGATACTCCAGCCGATCGTGCAGGCGGAAGGCGCCGTCCTGCCAGAATTCGATCAGGGTCGGCTGCAGGCGGAAGCCCGACCAGTGCGGCGGTCGCGGCACCGTGCCGATTACGTGCCTCGCGCCATATTCCGCCACCCGCTTCTCCAGCGCGAACCGGCTTTCGAGCGGCCGCGACTGTTCCGAGGCCCAGGCGCCGACCTGGCTCCCTCGGGCACGGCTGGCAAAATAGGCATCGGCCTCCGCCGCCGTCGTCTGGGTGACAGGCCCCTCGAGGCGAACCTGGCGGCGCAGCGACTTCCAGTGGAAAAGCAGGGCCGCCTTCGGGTGGGCCAGGAGTTGGCTTCCCTTGCGGCTTTCATAGTTTGTGTAAAACACGAAACCGTCGGCGTCATAGTCCTTCAACAGAACCATGCGCGCGGACGGGGTTCCGTCCGGACCAACCGTGGCCAGGGCCATGGCGGAGGGGTCGTTGGGCTCGGAAGTGCCCGCTTCGCCATACCAAATGGCGAAAAGCTCCAGCGGATCGGTGGTTTCCCTGATCATGACCCACAATATGAGGGGGTCGGCTGCGTTCCACCACCGGCATCTTGTCCCAATACCGTTCCCCAGCTAGAACGAGGCATGACCGCAGCTGCACAACTGATGGCCGGCAAAAAAGGCCTCGTAATGGGCGTCGCCAACGAACGCTCGATCGCCTGGGGGATTGCCAAGGCTTGCCACGACCAGGGGGCCGAGGTGGCCTTCACTTTCCAGGGCGAAGCCCTGGAGAAGCGGGTGCGGCCATTGGCCAACTCGATCGGCGCCAAGATCATCGAGCCGTGCGACGTGACGAACCCCGCCAGCATCGACGCCGTCTTCGCGAAGCTGGAGAAGGAATGGGGCAAGCTGGACTTCGTCGTCCACGCCATCGCCTTCTCCAACAAGGACGAGCTGCGCGGCCGCTACCTCGACACCTCGTCCGACAATTTCACCCTCACGATGAACGTGAGCGTCTACTCCTTCACCGCGGTGGCGCAGCGCGCCGTGCCGCTGATGAAGGACGGTGGCAGCCTGCTGACCCTCACCTACTACGGCGCCGAGCGGGTCATCCCCCACTACAACGTCATGGGCGTGGCGAAGGCCGCGCTCGAGGCGAGCGTGCGCTACCTGGCGGCCGATCTCGGCGAACAGAAGATCCGCGTCAATGCGATCTCGGCCGGCCCGATCAAGACGCTGGCCTTCGCCGGCATCAACGACGGCCGCTACATACTGAAGTGGAACGAGCTCAACTCGCCGCTGAAGCGCAACGTCACGACGGAAGAGGTCGGCAATGCCGGCCTCTATCTCCTCTCCGACCTCGGCACCGGCGTGACCGGTGAAGTGATGCACGTCGACGCCGGCTACCACGTCGTCGGCATGATCAATACCTCGTCCGCGAAGCAGATCGCCGAATTGCTCGGCAACTTCGAAGGCGAGTAGAGCGGAGCAGCCGGCCATGGCCGGCAGCAGTTTCGGCACCCTTTTCCGGTTCACCAGCTGGGGCGAAAGCCACGGGCTCGCGATCGGCTGCGTGGTCGACGGGACGCCGCCGCGCATCCCCCTGACCGAGGCCGAGATCCAGGTCTGGATGGACAAGCGCCGTCCCGGCCAGTCGCGCTTCGTCACCCAGCGCCAGGAACCCGACCAGGTGAAGATCCTGTCGGGCGTCTTCGAGGGCGTGACGACCGGCACCCCGATCGGGCTGCACATCGACAATGTCGACCAGCGCAGCCGCGACTACGGCGAGATCAAGGACCAGTTCCGCCCGAGCCACGCCGACTACACCTATCAAATGAAGTACGGCGTGCGCGACTATCGCGGCGGCGGCCGCCAGTCGGCGCGCGAGACCGCGGTGCGCGTCGCCGCCGGGGCCATTGCCCGGAAGATCCTGGGCGACGGCGTCACCATCCGCGGTGCCGTGGTCCAGATCGGCACGCAGAAGATAGACCGCGCCAACTGGGACTGGGACGCCACCGGCGACAATCCCTTCTGGTGCCCCGACCGCCAGGCCGCACAGGGCTGGGAAGGCTATCTCGACGACGTGCGCAAGCGCGGCAGCTCGTGCGGCGCGGTGATCGAGGTCGTGGCCTCGGGTGTGCCCGTGGGCCTGGGCGATCCGGTCTATGACAAGCTCGATGCCGACCTCGCCAAGGCGCTGATGAGCATCAATGCCGTGAAGGGCGTGGAGATCGGCGACGGCTTCGCCTCGGCCGCGATGAGCGGCGAGGAGAATGCCGACGAGATGCGCATGCTTGACGGCCAGCCCGGCTTCCTGAGCAACCATGCCGGCGGCATCCTGGGCGGCATCTCGACCGGCCAGGACATCGTCTGCCGCCTCGCGGTCAAGCCGACCAGCTCGATCCTGACTCCCGTCCGCAGCGTCGACCGCAACGGCCGCGAGATCGAACTGCGCACCAAGGGCCGCCACGATCCCTGTGTCGGTATTCGCGGTACACCGGTCTCCGAGGCCATGATGGCCTGCGTCCTGGCGGACCATCTGCTGCGCCACCGCGCGCAGTGTGGCTAGCGCGCCGTCGGTGGCCGCCCGGCAAGCCCTGGAAGCACGCTACGGCCTGCTCCACAACGCCGGCATGGCCATTGTCGCCTTGGTGATGATTGGCTCGGCGATTGTGCATTTCGCCTCGGGCGCTTCGGCCAATGCCCCCACCCTGTCGCTGAACGACCCGCGCTTCGTGCTCTTTTCCGTGTTGGCCATGGCGATGGCCTATTACGTCTATGCCGGCATCAGCCGCTATATGGAGCGCACACCGCAGATCGTGATCGACCATGACGGCATCACGCTGGGCTTCGGGCGCAAAGTCCGCTTCACTTGGAACGATATCCAATGGGTCAGGCTGCGCCGACTCTCGCTTCGTCCGCAGCTCCAGATCGGTATCGAGCCGCAGGCTTTTCTCGCAGCCAACCTGCAGCTGTCTTTCCTCAATCTCGATGACAGCCTGCGGCCGATCCGCGGCATGCCGACGGCGATCCTGGTCCGCGACAACGGCCTCGATACAAGGGCCTCGGCCATGCTTGACGCCGTGAAGGCGTTCCGGCCGAATCTCGTACAGTCCTAGCCAACACACCGTTCGTTCAGGGGAACCTCGCATGCGGCGTTTCATCGTCGGCTTTCTTGCGACCATCGGCACCCTCGTCCTCCTGGCGGTCGTCGCCGGCGTCGCCTTCTTCGCCTCCGGGCCCTTTTCGCCCAAGCCGCTGCCGCAGCAGATGGTGTTGTCGCTGGATCTGCGTTCGCTGCCACCGGAGACGACGTCGACCGGTCTGCTGAGCGGCGGCCTGTTCGGCAGCTCGCGCGACATCGTCGAGACCGTGCAGCTCCTGTGGCAGGCGGCCGACGATCCCCGAGTCGTCGGCCTGTATGTCGAGATCGGCGACGAAGCGGGTGGCCTCGCGCGCGTGCAGGAGTTGCGACAGGCGATCGCCCACTTCCGCGGCAAGGGCAAGTTCGCGGTGGGATTTGCGGAGTCCCTAGGCAGCGGCGGGAATCATGTCGCCGACTACTATCTTGCCGCGGCGCTGGAGCAGATCTGGCTGCAGCCAAGCGGCGGCTTCGGCGTCACCGGCATCGCCGTCGAGACACCGTTCATCAAGGGCGGCCTCGACAAGCTTGGCGTCAAGGTCGAAGGCGGCCGGCGCTACGAATACAAGAGCGCGCCCGACACGTTCCTCGAGACGAGCTATACCCGTCCCGCCCGTGAGAACCTGCAACAGTTGATCGACAGCCTGTTCGGCCAGTTCGTGAGCGACGTGGCGCGCGACCGCAAGATCGACCCCGCGCAGCTTCGCCGCCTGATCGACACGGCGCCGCACGAATCCGAACAGGCCCGCCGCGATGGCCTCGTCGACAAGATCGGCTATCGCGCCGACGCGCTCGAGGACGTCTACCAGCGGGCCAACGGCAAGCGCGATCTCGTCGCCCTGGCGGAGTATGCCGGGGACGAGACGCGCCCCAAGCAGAACGGCGAGGTCATCGCCCTGGTGCGGGTGAGCGGCGCAATCATGTCGGGTGGTGGCGGCGGCGG
>CAIYWM010000597.1 GCA_903929895.1 uncultured Alphaproteobacteria bacterium | reverse complement strand
TTCATTCCATATCGAATGAAAATCTGGAGATGCGTTTGAATGGGGCAACCGAGATACTGCCTGTCTTTTGGGCTAAGTGACTATATTGTGTTGTTATATATGGCACAAACTCATGTGCTGCGGCCCGGTCCGAGTCGTCTGTACCTACGTTCTTGTCTCTATTCATTCGTTATCGAATGATTTACGAAGAGACCTTCAAACGTCGTGATCGAGGTGGGACGGATGGATCGGCAGACGCGAATCGCAGTTGTCGGCGGTGGGTTGGCGGGGCTGACGGTGGCGGCCCTGTTGCAGCGCGACGGATACCCCGTTGCCGTCTACGAGCAGACACCGAGTTTCTCCAGGATCGGCGCCGGGATCATCCTCGGGGCCAACGTCGCCAAGGTCCTGCGGTCCCTTGGTCTCGAGCGCAACTTCACCGAAACCGGTATCCGGCCGGATTCGTTCGTCAGCCGGGCGTGGGACAGCGGCGAGACGCTGTACGAACTCGTCTTCGACGCGGCCTGCGAGGCTCGGTTCGATGGTCCCTTCGTCAACATTCATCGCGCCGACTTGCATCGGATTCTGCAGGCTCCGCTGGCGCCGGAAACGATTCGGTTCGGTCATCGGCTGGCGGGGCTCGATGAGACGCCCGGTGGAATCACGCTGGCCTTCGACAACGGCGTCAGTGCCGAGGTCGATATCGTGATCGGCGCCGATGGCATTCGCTCGCGCGTGCGCGACGAGATCCTGGGCAAGGAAGAGCCGCGCTTCATCGGGCGTATTGCCCCACGGGCGGTCTTTCCCGCCGATCGTCTCGGCGACCTCGGCATCCGGGATTGCACCAAGTGGTGGGGACCGGACCGCCACGTGCTCGTCTATTACATGACGGCGCGACGGGACGAGGTCTATGTGATGGCCGCCATTCCGGCCGATCGCTGGGACGGCGACGGCACGCCGATCCCCGGCACGCGGGACGATTTCGTCTCGGCGCTGGAGGGCTTCCATCCCGAGCTGCTGCGCGCGGCCGAGGCGGCGACGGACGTGTCCGTCTGGCCGATCATGGACCGGCCGCGAAACGACCGCTGGCATGAAGGCCGCGTCGTGTTGATGGGCGATGCCTGCCACGCCGTACGGCCGTTCATGGCGGCCGGCGGCTCGATGGCGATAGAGGACGCCGCCATCCTCCATCGCTGCATCGTCGAGGCCTCCGACACGGAGGCGGCCTTCCGCCGTTATGCCGCCAACCGCATTCCGCGGGTCGCCGAAGTCCAGCGCATCTCGATCGACAATACCTGGATGCACGGGCCGACGGAGGTCGACTGGTTCTTCGCCTACGATCCCTGCAACGCCCCTCTCGACGCCGCCCCTTGATCATGGAGCCGCCAATGTCCGTCCTCGATCCCGCTGCCGCCACCGACGTCCGTCCCGAGCCGATGAAGACCCGGGACCTGGTCGGCTACGGCGAGCGACCGCCCCATCCGCACTGGCCGGGCAATGCCAGGATCGCCGTCAACTTCAACCTCAATGTCGAGGGCGGCGGCGAGTCCACAGTGTTGAATGGCGATGCGGTATCGGAAGGGATGCTCAACGACATCGGCGTCGACACCAAGACCGGCCGCAGGGTGCCGCTTGTCGAATCGGTCTTCGAGTATGGCAGCCGGCGGGGCGCCTGGCGGCTGTTGGACATTTTCGCAAAGTTCTCGGTGCCGATCAGTGTCCTGGGCGTCGCCCGCGCCCTGGAACAGAATCCGCTGCTCGCAAGGGCCTGCGTCGAGCGCGGCCACGAGATGGTCAGTCACGGTTATCGCTGGATCGACTATGGGGAGGTCGACGAGGCGACCGAACGCCAGCATGTCCGCCAGGCGGTCGAGATCCTGACGCGTCTCACCGGAAGCCGTCCGCTGGGCTGGATGACCGGGCGACCCGGCGAGAACACGCGTCGGCTGGTGGCCGAGGA
>CAIYWM010000596.1 GCA_903929895.1 uncultured Alphaproteobacteria bacterium | reverse complement strand
TTCTGCTCGGCGGCCTTCAGGTCGGCAAAGGTCTGGTCGACGCGCTTCTCCGCCTCGCCCTGCGGCATACCGGTCTGCTCCGCCACAACCCCTGCCAGGTACGTGCGGTCACGGACGTCGAGTTGCGGCGTCGTCAGGCCGGCCGCCAGGGCCCGCGCCATCGGCGCCTGCAGGTCGGCGCGGGTGGCCCGTGCAGGGACAGCCGCGGGCTGCGCGCCGCCCGGCGTTGCGGATGCCGCTTCCGGGGCCGCCGCCGCACTCCTTGGCGCCGGGGCGAGCAGGCGATCGATCGCATAGTCGGTCGGGTTCAGCGAGAGCTGGCCCATGGCGGAATTGGAAGCCGCCCCTGCAGTACCGGCCGCCGCAATGGCGGTCGTGGCCTTGCCCGCCGCGGAAACGACGGCGCCTACCCCGGAGGCAGCCAGCGCCGCGCCGAGCAGGACACCGATCGACCAGACGCCGAAGCCATGGGCTCCATCGCGGAAATGGCTCTCCGTCTCATCAGTCGTGCGCCAGGGCGAGCGCATGCGACCGGCGATGTACCCGCCTGCCGCGAAGCTCGCGACCATCACGAGAGCCAGATAGACGGCCGCCAGGATGGCGGCACCCTTGGCCGAAATACCGGCATAGGCGTACGGCGAAACGACGCCGAGCCCGAGCGCCGAGCCGAAGGCCAGCAGCACGACGGACATCGCCGCCGCGCCCAGGGCGCCCAGGATCACGGGACCCCAATCGAGATAGCGGAAAGGACCGGTCTCGACGGGAACTGCGGTTGTGGTGGTGGCGGTTGCCATGATCGCGTCCTACCGGAGGCCGAGGAAGGACAGGACGAACATGACCACGACGACGAGCCCGACCAGATAGATGATGCCATTCATGTAAATTCTCCTCAGTTGCGAACGGGAACGCCCGCTTTGAGTGCAAGTTCCACCGCCGCGACTCAGTTCGTTGCGCCTTTACCCAAGGACGGTCGCCGGAACGGCCCAGCCCGGTGCACGTTTCGAGGCCAATGTTGCACCCTCCCCTAGAAGCTCGGGACCGCGAGGACCTGGCCGCGCTTGCCGACCGTGCGGGGTTCGCACCGTCCGACCTCCCGGGCCTTGCCGGCGGCAGCGCGGACGCCGCCGCCCTGGAACTGCGCCGGGCCTGGCTCGCGAGGGCGCACCATCCCGCCGACTCGACGCTGAAGAGCCCTTGTGAGGGCGACGTGTCGCGCCTGCCGGACGGTCAAAGCATATGCTTCGGGTACGAACGGGAACTGAGCGCCAACCTCCTGGAAAGCCGCGTGCCGCTCTGCCACGCGGTGCCACGCGGATGGCAGTCGCTGCGCGTTCTGTGTCGCAGCGGACAAGCCGCGCTTTCGTGCCTGCTCCACCTCGTTGCCCACGAGGCGACAACGCAGCCGCTCACGGTCCTTCACGCCGGTCGCTACTTCGAGACGACCAAGCTCCTCGACCTGTGGCCACGGCAGGTCTTCGCGCCGAGTACCGGCAGTCCATCTCACGTCGATGTGCTCATCGGCGAGCCAGTCCATTGCGACGGCCGGTTCGGCCTCTCCATCCCCGCCCGACTGCCGCGTGCCCGCCGGGCGCTGCTGCTGGATACGACGATGGTGGGGCTGCAGGTCGATATCGCGCCGTGGCTCGAGACCCTCGAAGGATCTTTCGCCGCCGTGTTCCGGTCGGGTCTCAAGCTCGATCAGGCGGGGCTGGAACTGGCCAATGTCGGCATCGTGCAGCTCTTCGTTCGTGATGGAGCGAAGATCGAAATGTCGGCGATCGGGGCCGCGCTGGAACGCATCCGTGCGCTCACCGGCGGCGGTCTCACTCTCGACGAACTGGCAGCTCTCTCCGCGCCCTGGTTCCTCGACCACCCCTATCTCGAACACTATACGAACCGAGTGTTCGCCAACAATGCCGCCCTCGCCCGGGCGGTCGGCACAGGCTCGAACCTGTTCGACGACCGATGCCATCCCTCGCTGCTGTCTGCCGAAGCGGTTGCGCCGTTCTGCGCCATACGGCTGCGGGATGGCGACGCGGCGGCCCAGCGTCGTCTGCTTCATCGAGTGGAGACAGAGATCGCCCGACACGGCCTGGCGCTCGCCAACGGCGGATCCTTCGGGTTTCGCGGCAATCGGTACGAATTGATCGAACCGGAGCCGCAGGTCGGACAGCCCTTCCTGCGCGTGGCGATGGGTTATCGCGGCGGGCCGGACCGAGATCGGATCGTCGATCTCTTCCGCGAGCTGGCGGCCCTGCCGGCCCTACCTTGATGACCGTTCTGCGAGCCTGCGGACGATCTCGCTGACGATCAGCGCCGGCTCCGATCCGATGTCGATGACGATCGGTCGTTCATCCTGCCCCGGCTCCTGCAGGGTGCCGAACTGGCTGTCGAGCAGCCCGACCGGCATGAAATGGGAGGTCCGCGCCATGAGGCGCCCGTGGATCAGCGCCTGCGGCCCCTTGAGGTAGACGAGAGCGACGTCGGGCCGGTCCCCGACGATGATGTCGCGATAGATCCGCTTCAGCGCCGAGCAGGTGACGACACCGGCCTCGCCCCTCTCCCGCCAGGCTTCGATCTGGCGACCGATCGCCTGGAGCCACGGTAAGCGGTCGGCGTCGGCGAGCGGAGTCCCGCTCTTCATCTTCTCGACGTTCTCGCGCGGATGCAGAACGTCGCCATCCTGGAACGCGCAGCCGAGCCGTTCGGCCAGCAGGCTGGCGACGGTGGTCTTGCCCGATCCCGAGACACCCATCACGACAACGATGGTCTTCATTGGACCTCAGTCTATCATGGAGCGGGATCGGGAAACGAACGGGAGAGACGGATGCAGCTCGGCATGATCGGCCTGGGACGGATGGGCGCAAACCTCGTGCGCCGGCTGGTGCGGCAGGGCCATGGCTGCGTCGTCTTCGACCAGAACTCTGAAACGGTCGCCGGCCTCGTCGGCAAGGGCATCACCGGCGCCACCGACCTGGCCGATCTGGTCGCCGGGCTGGCGAGGCCGCGAAATGTCTGGGTCATGCTGCCGGCGGGCGAGATCACTGAGCAGACCGTGGCCGAACTCGGCCGGCTGCTGGAGCCCGGCGACACGATCATCGATGGCGGCAACGCCTTCTTCCAGGACGACGTGCGCCGCGCCCGCGAGATGAAGGCAAAGGGCATCCACTATCTAGACTGCGGCACCAGCGGCGGCGTCTGGGGCCTGGAACGCGGCTACTGCCTGATGATCGGCGGCGACAAGGAGGCCGTGGAGCGGCTCGACCCGATCTTCGCAGCGCTCAGTCCGGGCGAAGGCACGATCCCGAAGACACCACGCCGCGAGGCCCGCGATCCCCGGGTCGAGCGCGGCTACCTCCATTGCGGCCCGAGCGGCGCCGGCCACTTCGTAAAGATGGTGCACAACGGCATCGAGTACGGGCTGATGCAGGCCTATGCCGAGGGCTTCGAGATCCTGCGCAAGGTCGCGTCCGAGGCGATCCCGGCCGAGCGGCGCTACGACCTCGACCTCGCCGACATCGCCGAGGTCTGGCGGCGTGGCAGTGTCGTCAGCTCATGGCTGCTCGACCTCACCTCGTCGGCGCTGGCCGAAGACCCGGCCCTGTCGAAGTATTCCGGCTTCGTCGAGGATTCCGGCGAGGGACGCTGGACGATCAATGCCGCGATCGAGGAAGCCGTGCCGGCCGACGTCCTGTCCGCCGCGCTCTATGCCCGCTTCCGCTCGCGCGACCGCGAGGGCACGGCCAACAAGCTCCTGTCGGCCATGCGCCACGCCTTCGGCGGCCATGTCGAGCCGAAGACCTAGTCAGGGAATGCCGTTGCGGCCGTGCTCGAGAAAGGCCGGCCGCCGGCTCAGCCGGTCGTAATAGGCCGAGACGGCCGGAAAGGCGGGCTTGTCCATGGGCGCCATGAACCAGCGGTTGACGCTGAGGCCGATGGGAATGTCCGCCAGCGTGAAACCATCTCCCGCGACATGGGATTGTCTCGACAGCACCGCGTCGAGGATACCGACCATCCGTGCCCAGTCGGCCTTCGAGGCGTCGATCTGGCTTGCGTCGTCGAAGGCGGGGTTCCTGCGCACCAGCGCCGAGAAGGCGTAGCGCCAGGCGGTGTTGAACTCCGTCGCCTGCCAGTCGATCCAACGCTCCACCTCCGCCCGCGGGCGCGGCTCGGTCGGCAGCAGCGACGTCGCGCGCCATTTGTTGGCGAGATAGCGGAGGATCGTGTTGCTCTCCCACAGCACGAAATCACCGTCGACCATCACCGGCACGAGCCCATTGGGATTGAGCGCCATCTCGGGCGCGCTGTCCTCGCGCGCATAGGCGATACCGATCTCCTCGCAGGCCCAAAGGACCTTACGCACGTTGATCGAACTGGCCTTGCCGATGATACGCACCATCAGAGAAACGACAGCCCGCCACTCAGGGCGACCGTCTGGCCGGTCATGTAGGCGTTGCCGATCACCATGAGGACGGCCTGGGCGCATTCCTCCGATGTGCCGAAGCGGCCGAGGGGGATGCGGTCCGGCGACGACGCGAGACCGCCGCGGACCATGTCTGTCTCGATCAACGAGGGTGCCACGGCATTGACGGTGACGCCGTCCTTCACGACCCGCGCGGCGTAGCCGCGGGTCAGGCCTTCCATGCCGGCCTTGGAGGCATTGTAGTGCGGGCCGATGCCGCCGGCGCCGCGGGCCGCGCCCGACGAGATGTTGACGATGCGGCCCCATTTGCGGGCCCGCATGCCCGGCAGCACGGCCTTGGTGCAGAGGAAGGCCGACTTCAGGTTGACCGCGATGGTGCGGTCGAACTGCTCCTCGGTGAGATCGTCGATGCTGGTAATGATTGCCAGCCCGGCGTTGTTCACCAGGACGTCGACCGGCCCCAGCTCGCGCTCGACCGTCGCCATCATGGCCGACACAGCAGCGCTGTCCGACACGTCGGCCGCGACAGCGATCGCCCTGCCCCCTGCATTCCGGACAGAAGCGACCACCTCGTCAGCATCAGCCGCGCGCTCGCGGTAATTGACAGCGACGGCGGCACCTTCATGGGCAAGCGAAAGCGCCACCGCACGCCCGATGCCGCGCGACGCTCCGGTCACCAGGGCGACCCTGTTGGCGAGCGACGCCATCTCAGATCTCGTCGACGCCGAAGGCCTGGCGCATGGCCTTCACGCCCTCCTGGTGGGGCGTCCACAGGCGGCCGCCGACCATGCCACCATCGACCACGAGATCGTGCCCGTTGATGAAGGTCGAGTCGTCCGAGGCCAGGAAGACGGCGGACTTGGCGATGTCGTCGACGATGCCGGCGCGCGGGATCGGCTGGTTCTTCGCCATACCGGCCTTCATCGCCTCGGCGTAGGAATCGGCCTTGTCGGGCGGCAACCCGAGCGCCTTGGCGAAGATGCCGGTGGCGATCCCGCCAGGCGAGATCGAGTTCACCCGCACGTTCTTCTCGCCGAGCTGCATGGCAACGCAGACCGTCAGGTGGTTCACCGCCGCCTTGGCCGCACCGTAGATCATTGAGGTGGAGTAACCCGCGCGGCGCCCCGCGACGCTGCCATTGTTGATGATGCTGCCCGAGCGTTGCGCCATCATGAGCGGCGCGGCGTGCTTCATGCCCAGCATGACCGAACGCACCAGGGTCGCCATCGCCGCGTCGAAGCCCTCGACCGGTACCGTCTCGATACCGCCCACCGGCGCCGGCCCGCCGGCATTGTTGAACAGGCAGTCGACCCGTCCCCACTTGGACAGGCAGGCGTCGAACACGCGCTTCACGTCATCCTCGTGCGTCGCATCCGCCTTCACGAAAAGGCAGTTGTCGGTCACCAGCGCGGCCTCGAGCGTGCGGCCGAGCTCCGCCCGCCGCCCGGTGGCGACGACCTTCGCGCCCTCCTCGACGAACAGCTCGGCGGTGCGCCGCCCGATGCCGCTGGTCGCACCCGTAACGATCGTGATCTTGCCCTCGAGCCTGCCCATGCGTCTCTCCCCTTTACCGGTCCGGAATGATACACCACCGCCAACCAGGAGAAGCATATGACGGTGTTGGGAATCCTCGGCGGCAGTGGCGTCTACGACATGGCCGGTCTCAAGAACCCGGAATGGCGCCGGATCGCCTCGCCGTTCGGCGAGACATCCGACGAGTTCCTGTTCGGCGTCCTCGACGGGCTCGATGTCGTCTTCGTGCCGCGTCACGGCCGCGGCCACCGCCATTCCCCGACTTCGATCAACTATCGGGCCAACATCGATGCCCTGAAGCGGGTCGGCGTCACCGACATCCTGTCGCTCTCGGCCTGCGGCTCGCTGCGCGAGGACCTGCCGCCCGGCCATTTCGTCATCGTCGACCAGTTCATCGACCGTACCTTCGCCCGCGAGAAGAGCTTCTTCGGGGACGGCCTGGTCGCGCACGTCTCGATGGCGCAGCCGACCTGCAACCGGCTGGCCGAGCTCGCGCACGAGTGTGCGCAGAAGGCCGGCTTCCCGGTCCGCAAGGGCGGTACCTACCTCGCGATGGAGGGCCCGCAATTCTCCAGCCTCGCCGAATCCAAGCTCTATCGGAGCTGGGGCTGCGACGTGATCGGCATGACCAACATGCCCGAGGCCAAGCTCGCCCGCGAGGCGGAGATTTGCTACGTCACCGTCGCCATGGTCACCGACTTCGACTGCTGGCATCCCGACCATGACCATGTGCAGGTCGCCGACATCGTCCGCGTGCTGCTCGAGAATGCCGAGAAGGCCAAGGCGCTGGTCGCCATGATCGCGCCGCGCCTCAAGGCCGATCGCCCCACGCCCTGCCCGTCGGGTTGCGACCGCGCCCTCGAACACGCGCTCATCACCTCACCGGCGGTCCGCTCGGCGGAGATGGTCGCCAAGCTCGATGCCGTCGCCGGCCGTGTCCTCAAGGGATAGCGGTCAGCCTGCGCGGGGTGGCGCGCCCATGAGCCGCGAAATCTCGTCCGTCGCCGCCGTCAGTCGCGCAATGTAGCGGTTCATCACCTCGGGCTGCATCCGCTCGACCGGCACTGTCAGCCCGAGTGCCGCCGCCGGCCGCCCGGCATGGTCGTAGATCACCGCCGCCGCGCCGCCGACCCGTTCGCGCCATTCGCCGACATTCGTCGAATAGCCGTCGCGGCGGACCTTCTCCAAGGCCGCAAGCAGCTCGTCACGGCGATAGAGCGTCTGCGGCGTGAAGCGCTGCAGCTCCTCGGGCAGGGCACGCAACGCCTCGGGTGACTGCGCCGCCAGCAGCGCCTTGCCGGTGGCCACACAATGCGCCGGCGTGCGCTGGCCGATCCGCGAATAGGCGCGGACCGGCTGGGTGCTCTCGACATTGTGGATCGAGACGACCTCACAGGCGACCATGTCGAGGATCGAAAGATGCGCGGTCTCATCGACGTCGGTGACGAGACGCTGCATCACCGGCGTGGCGACCCGCGCGACGTCGAGGCGGCTCACGACCATCGCCCCCAGTTCCCACAGCCGCGTCGTGACGGTGTAGCGCTGGTCGACCTGCATGACGTACCCCCGAGCGGCAAGGGTCTGCAGCAGCCGGTGCACGTTGCTCTTCGAGAGGCCCAGCCTGGTCGCGAGCTCGGTCACGCCAAGCGGCGTCGCGCTGGAAGCCAGCGCTTCCAGCACCGTCAATGCCTTGACGACGGTCGTATCCATGCTGCGCCGTCAATCGAGCGAGATGTTCAGCGAGCGAACCAGCGGCCCCCATATCGCGCGGTCCTTCGCCATGTACTTGTCGGCGGAGCCCGGCTCCTGCGGTCCCGGGATTACGATCGCCAGCGGTTCGAAGCGCGCCTGCAGGACGCCCGAGGCCAGGATCTTATTGATCGCACTCTCGATCCGCGTGACCACGGCCGCCGGCGTTGCCCTGGGCACGGCGAGCGCGTACCAGCCCAGCGCCTCGAAGCCGGGATAGCCGCTCTCGGCCACGGTCGGGATCGAGGGAGCGACAGACAGGCGTTTGGCGCTGGTGATCGCGAGCGGCACGACGGCCTTCTGGTCGATCTGCGGCAGGGCGCCGGAGATCACTTCGGAGAACATCTGCACCTCGTCGGCCAGCAGGGCGCGCATCGCGCCGGCGCTGCCCGGATAAGGCACATGCGTCATCTTGATGCCAGCACGCTGGGCGAACAGCTCGGCCGCAAGATGCAGCGACGAGCCGAGGCCCGACGAGGAATAGTTCACCTTGCCCGGATTGGCCTTCGTGTAGGCCACGAATTCCGACAGCGTCCTGGCCGGAAACTTCGGGTTGACGATGAACACCACCGGCACCTCGGCGATGATCGACACCATCTTGAAGTCGCGGTCGGTGTCGTAGGCCAGGCCCTTCTTGAGCAGCGGATTGAGCGTGTAGGTGGTACCCGTGCCCAGAAGCATCGTGTAGCCGTCGGCCGGTGCATTGGCC
>CAIYWM010000595.1 GCA_903929895.1 uncultured Alphaproteobacteria bacterium | reverse complement strand
TTGTCGACCTCGGCGGTCGGGTGCTCATGCCGGGCTTCGTCGATCCGCACAACCACTCCGTTATGTCGGCGGTCGTCCTCGAACTGCTGACCGACGTCGGCTACACGACCTATCCGACGCGCGCCAAGTTGATCGAGGCGCTGCGCGCCATGGCGGCGCGCACGCCGGTCGGCGAGTGGGTCGCGGCGTCGAACTTCGACAACCTCCTGCAGGGCGGCGCGCTGACGCGCGCCGAGCTGGACACGGTCTCGACCGACCGGCCGATCTTTGTCTGGTACACCAACGGCCACGACGCCTGCGTCAACAGCCTCGCGCTCAAGCTGGCCGGCATTTCGGAGGACGTGGGCGAATTGCCCGGAGGCGGTCACTTCGGTCGCGGGCCCGACGGCAAGCTCGACGGCCAGGCCTTCGAGGAAGCAGCCATGTTCAAGTTCCTGCCGCTGATGCTGCCCAAGATCACGATGGCGGTCGCGGGTAAGGCGCTGGAGAGCTACCTGCGTAAGGCGGCGGCGACTGGCAACACCACGCTGCACGAGCCGGGCACGCTGAAGTCGGAGTGGGTCTCGGCCTTCGCCAAGGCGTCGCCGGGCTTCGCCTGCCGCACCAGCGCCAGCCTGATGTACGAGGACATGAAGGGCTACGAGCCGTTCCGGGCGCTCGGCATCGGCCCCCGGGCGACGGTGCTGCCCGACAGCCTGTTCTCGCTGTACGGCGTGAAGATCGTGGGCGACGGCTCCAACCAGACCAAGACCGGCGCGCAGACCGTCGCGTACCTGGGCGGCAGCGCCAAGGGACAGCCCAACTTCGACGCGAAGTCCGTGAAGAAGATGGTCGCCGACGTGAAGGCCTTTGGCTCGACGGTCCAGATCCATTGCAACGGCGACCATACGATCGACTTCGCGCTCGACGCGATCGAGGCGGCCTACGGCAACTCGACGGCGCAGGGCATCAACCGGATCGAGCACTCGACCATCATGCGCCCGGACCAGGTCGCCCGCATGAAGGCGCTGAACGTCCAGCCGAGCTTCCTGATGAACCACGTGCGCTTCTACGGCGCGGCCTATCGCGACCAGATTTTCGGGCCCGAGCGCACCCTGCTGACCGACAACGCCGGCAGTTGCGTGCGTGCCGGGATTCCTTTCACCCTCCACACCGACTCGCCGTGCTCGCCGGTCGGGTCACTCGCCCTGGTCGAGACGGCCGTTACGCGCAAGTGCGTCGTCGACAACTCCGTCATCGCGCCGGACCAGGCGGTCACGCTCGACCAGGCATTGCGCGCGGTGACGATCGACGCCGCCCGCCAGATCGGCCAGGGCGATCGCATCGGCTCGCTGGAGAAGGGCAAGGAAGCCGACCTCGTGCTGCTTGAGTCCGACCCCTACGCCACCGCCCCCGACAAGCTGGCCGCCATCAAGGTCAGCGAGACCTGGGTGGCCGGCCAGAAGAGGCACGGAGGCTAACCCGTCGGCCGCCGTTTCGAGGGCGACATGGGGCCGCGACAGTTGGTCGGTCGCAAGGTTGGGGTGACCGTCCGCCCACGTGACAGCCTATCCTGGCCTACGTGACGGGGACGGTGGATCAGGAGTTGCTGGGGCGGAACGAGTATTTGGCCGCCGAGAACCGCATCCTCAAGGCGCAACTGAAGGGTCGGCCGGATCTCTC
>CAIYWM010000594.1 GCA_903929895.1 uncultured Alphaproteobacteria bacterium | reverse complement strand
TCAAGTTCACGGAGAAGGGCAGCGTCCGCCTTTTCCTCGAGGGAGAAGGCGGGGAGCAGGACGGGTCGCTCGCGCTTCGCATCAGGGTGGTCGACACGGGAATCGGTCTGACCGCCGCCCAGCGCGAGCGATTGTTCAATCCCTTCGTCCAGGCCGACAGTTCGACGACTCGCCGCTTCGGTGGCACCGGGCTTGGCTTGTCCATCGTGCGTCGACTCGCCGAGGCGATGGACGGAGGTGTCGAGGTTCACAGCGCGCCCGGTGTCGGCTCGACCTTCGTCGTCACGGTGAGGCTCGAGGCGGCGCCACCGGCACTGGCCTCCGCCGGGCTCCCGCTCGACCATCTCTCCCTGATCCTGTCCCTGCCGGACCCGCAGGAGAGCGCTGCCATAGCGCGCTATCTGCGCGACGCGGGCGCGGAGGTCGATGTCGTGGTGTCGTCCGAAACGGCGGTGACCATCGACGGCCAGAGTAATCAGGTGTGTCTCGCCGACCTCAAGCGCCCGTGGCGACGCGACGTGTTGGTGCGGGCGATCGCGCAGGCTGCCGGACGGACGGGCTTGGTCTCTCCGGCGGCACAGGCGCCAGCGCCGGCAGGCGGGCTGGGCGGCCGCGTCCTGGTGGTCGACGACAATTCGGTCAACCGCAAGATCCTCGCGCGGCAGCTCGAACTGGCAGGCACATCGGCGGACATGGCGGCCGGCGGCGAGGAGGCGCTCGCGATGTGGCGCTCGCGTCCCTACGACCTGATGCTCGCCGACCTGCAGATGCCCGACATGGACGGCTTCGAGCTGGCGCGGCGCATCCGCCAGGGCGAAGCATCGACCGGGAGCGCACGCCTTCCAATCCTCGCTGTCACCGCCAGCACGCTCGAGTCGGAGGAAGAGCGCAGCCGGGAGGCCGGGATGGACGGGTTCATCACCAAGCCGGTCGGCATCGAACAGTTGAAGGCGACCCTGGAAGTCTGGCTGAAGGACGAATCGCGGGAGCGCGTGACATGAGCCTGGCCTACGATCGCAACCGACTTGTCGAGCTGTTCGGCGACGACGCGGCCACGCTCGCGGAGATCGAGCGCGAGTTCCTCGACGCCGCGCGGAGCGCCCACGAGGAAGTTCGCGAGACTGAAGATCTCGAGACGATAGCGCGGGCGGCGCACCGGCTCAAGGGCGCGTCGGGAATGATTGGCGCCGATGCCTTGAGCCAGGTCGCGGCCGCTGTCGAGCGGGCGGCCCACGCGCACGACCTTTCCAGTGTGCGCCAGCTAGACGAGAGTTTCCGCCATGAGTTGGCGAAGATCGCCACCCTCATGTCGGGCAGCCGCTAGCGTCGCGGCCGGAGCATCACCGTCGCGGAGTAGGAGAGCAGGGCCTTGCCGTTCTGCTCCAGCAGACCGCGCAGGAAGGCAATCGACCGACCGCGCTTCGGCACTTCCACGCGCGTCACCAGCGGCGCGGAGATGTCCCCGGCAGCCAGGAACTCGGCGGCGAAGGAGACGGTGGCCGGCGCAAGG
>CAIYWM010000593.1 GCA_903929895.1 uncultured Alphaproteobacteria bacterium | reverse complement strand
GTGCCGCCGGCCTTCCTGATCTCCGCGGCAACTGCCTCGCCGTCCTTGTCGAGCACGTCGGCCACCACCACGGCCTTGGCGCCCTCGCGGGCAAAAAGACGCGCGGTGGCTGCACCCATGCCGCTCGCCGCGCCGGTCACCAGCGCGACCTTGTCCTTCATCCTCATGTCTTGAACCCTCAGGCCAGTTTGAGGCCGACGATGCCGGCCACGATGAGGCCGATCGACACGATCCGGATCGTCGAGACGGTATCGCCGAAGGCCAGGATGCCCACGGTGAAGGCGCCGACCGCGCCGATGCCGGTCCAGATTGCGTAGGCCGTGCCCATGGGAATGGTGCGTTGTGCCCACATTAGCAGCGCCCCGCTCACCACGATGGCAACTGCGGCAAACAGCAGCCACCCCGGGCGAACGCCTTCGTTGGTCCAGCCGAGCTTGAGGCCAACCGGCCAGCCTATTTCGCAAATTCCCGCCAGCAGTAAGCTGATCCACGCCATGTTTCTCTCCCTCCGAATGGCCTGTGCTGTCATTGACGGCAACGTTACAGCCTGTAACGATTGAGGATTGCACGCATCTTGCAGCATAGCGAGGGCGGCATAGGGAAGGTCTAGGATCTTGGGAGTGTTGACATGAAGGAACGTGAACTGCGTGGCCTCATCGGCAAGGTGAAGGCCGGCAAGCTGTCGCGACGGGGTTTCGTGCAGGCGATGATGGCCGTGGGCATCGGCGCGCCGGCGGCGAGCCAGATCCTCCTGTCGTCGGGCGTGGCGATGGCGCAGAGCCCCTCGACCTACAAGCCGACCAAGCGGGGCGGCGGCGGCCCCCTCAAGCTGCTGTGGTGGCAGGGCCCGACCCTGCTCAATCCGCATTTCGCGGTCGGCACCAAGGACCAGGACGGTTCGCGCCTGTTCTACGAGCCGCTGGCGGCGTGGGATCCGGACGGCAACCTCAAGGCCTAGCTGGCGGCCGAGATCCCGACCAAGGAGAATGGCGGCCTTTCCGCCGACGGCCTGACGGTGACGTGGAAGCTGAAACAGGGCGTCACCTGGCATGACGGCAAGCCGTTCACGGCCGACGACGTCGTGTTCAACTGGGAATATGCCAAGGACCCGGCGACGGCCGCCTATACCATCGCGTCCTATCAGGACGTCATGGTCGCGAAGGTCGACCCGTATACGGTGACGGTGAAGTTCAAGAAACCGACGCCGTTCTGGGCCGATGCCTTCGTCGGAACGCGCGGCATGCTGATCCCGAAGCACCTGTTCGCCGACTATATCGGCGCCAAGTCGCGCGACGCACCCACCAACCTCAAGCCGGTCGGTACCGGCCCCTACATGTTCAAGGACTTCAAGCCGGGCGATCTGGTGACGGGCGTCATGAACCCGAACTACCACCAGGCCAACAAGCCGTTCTTCGACACGGTCGAGATGAAGGGCGGCGGCGACGCCGTCTCGGCGGCGCGCGCGGTGCTGCAGACCGGGGAGTTCGATTTCGCCTGGAACCTGCAGGTCGAGGACGAAATCCTTTCGCGCCTGGAAAAGGGTGGCAAGGGCAGCGTCTCGGTCACGCCGGGCGGCAATATCGAGTTCCTGCTCATGAACACGACCGATCCGTGGACGGAAGTCGACGGCGAGCGGTCGAGCCTGAAGACCAAGCACCCGACGCTCAGCGATCCGGAAGTGCGCAAGGCGATGGCGCTGCTGGTCGACAACAAGTCGATCCAGGACCACATCTATGGCCGCACCGGGCCGGCGACCCGGAACTTCCTCTACGGTCCGCCGCGCTTCGATTCCAAGAACAACCCGATCGAGTTCAACGTCGACAAGGCCAACGACATCCTCGAGAAGGCCGGCTGGAAGAAGGGCGCGGACGGCATCCGCGCCAAGGACGGCAAGAAGCTCAAGTTCGTCTACCAGACCTCGATCAACCAGCCCCGCCAGAAGACGCAGGCCATCATCAAGCAGGCGGCCCAGAAGGCGGGCATCGACATCGAGCTGAAATCGGTGACGGCGTCGGTCTTCTTCTCGTCGGACGTGGCCAATCCGGACACGTACACGAAGTTCTACACCGACCTCGAGATGTACACGACGACCATGGGCCAGCCCGATCCGGGCACGCACATGCTCCAGTTCGTCTCGACGGAAGCCGCCACCAAGGAAAACAAGTGGCAGGGCCGCAACATCACCCGCTGGCAGAGCCCCGAGGCCGACAAGCTCTACCGCGAAACCGAGGCGGAACTCGATCCCGTCAAGCGCGCCGCCTCGTTCATCAAGTTGAACGACCTCGCCATCCAGAACCAGATCGTGCTCGGCATCGTGCAGCGCCCGACGGTGTCGGCGCGGACCGCGAAGCTCAACTGCAACATCAGCGGCTGGGACAACAATACCTCGGACCTCAGCGACTGGTTCAAGGACGCCTAGGTGCGCTTCGCCCTCCCCGCCATGCGCGGGGAGGGCCTTCTTTTTGCAGGTCCATCGCGTGAGTAGGCAGTACCTAATCCGGAAGCTCCTGATCATGATCCCGAGTCTGCTCGGGATCAGCGTCGTGCTTTTCTCCCTTCTGGCCCTGGCGCCGGGAGACCCTTTCGACGAACTGGCGACCAACCCGGCGGTGCCGCCCGAGGTGCGCGCCGCATTGCGCGCCAAGTTCGGTCTCGATGATCCGGTCTGGATGCGCTACTGGCACTGGCTGATCGCGCTGCTGCAGGGTGACTGGGGTTTCTCCTTCGTCAGCCGCATGGACGTGAGCACGCTGATCATGCAGCGCCTGCCGGTGACCCTGATCGTCATCGGCGCGTCGCAGATCCTGGCCATCGCGATCGCCATCCCGGTGGGCGTTCTGGCTGCGACCCGGCCCTATTCGCTGTTCGATCAGGTCGCCAACACCTTCGCCTTCATCGGCTTCTCGCTGCCAACCTTCTTCACGGGCCTGGTGCTGATCCTGGTCTTTTCCATCCAGCTCGACTGGCTGCCCTTCGTCTATCGCGCCGACATCGCCGCGACCGGCTGGGCGTTCTACTGGGAGCACATCAAGCAGTCGATCATGCCGGTCACGGTGCTCGGCCTGTTCCAGGGCGCGGCGCTGGTGCGCTTCGTGCGCTCCTCGGTGCTCGACGTCATCCGCCTCGACTACGTCACCACGGCGCGGTCGAAGGGCATCGGCGAGCGCAAGGTCATCACCCGGCATGTCGTGCGCACGGCCCTGATCCCGGTGGTGACGCTCGTCGCCCTGCAGATGCCCATCGTCTTCAGCGGCGCCATCGTCACCGAGCAGAT
>CAIYWM010000592.1 GCA_903929895.1 uncultured Alphaproteobacteria bacterium | reverse complement strand
GGATCGGCGAAGTAGGGAGGCATGCGTTCGGCGCGGACCGACTCGCGGATCATCGGCGCCATGGCCTTCACGATCTCGAAGCTGTCCATCGCGAAGGGGGCGATGCCGCCCTTCTGGTGGCAGGCGACGCACTTGGCCTGGAGGATCGGCGCGATCTCGTCCGAGTAGGAGATGGCGGCGTGCTCAGCCGCCTTGCCGCGATCAGCGAACTTGATCTCCGCGCCCGATTTCACCTCGATGCGCGACTTGGCGACGGGCTGGCCGGCGACAACGGCGTCGAGCGCCTTCGCCGTTTCGGAGATGGGGCCGTGATAGGCGATCTTGAACTGCGATTTCGGATCGACCACGAAGACTTCGCCTTCGCGCTGGACGCCGAGCGATCCGCCAACGAGCTGGAGTTCGTCGACGAGGACGGGGATGTCGAAGCCCTGGGCTTTCGCTTCGGCGGCGGCCGCGTCGCGCGAGTCCTTCGAGTTCAGCATGTAGAAGAGGACGCCCTGGGCCTTGTACTTGGCCTGAAGCTTTTCGAGTTCGGCAGCGGCTTTCCGGGAAACCGACGTGCCGTTGACCTGGCTCATAAGCACGATGGCCTTGGCGTCCTTGAAATAGTGCAGCTCGTGCGCGAGGCGGGTGTGGTCGGTGAGCTGGAAGTTGTCGGCGCGCTCCGGGACCGAGGTGGCCACGGTCGGCGCGGCGATGGCCGAGACGCCAAGTGCGGCGGCGCCGAGAATGGCGGCAGCCATGGTCGAGGCGAGCAGGGTGCGTTTCATGTGTGTCTCTTTCCGGAGGCAGAGGCGCGTGGGGCCGTGTAACCCAAGTTACGAGATTTCGCGCGAATGCCGAAAAACGTCAATGCGCAGAGGGTGTTTGGGCGGTCACCGCTTGGGGCTAGGGGATAACGTTCTCGCTAGTTGACGCAGCGGCAATACGCGACCAGCCGTGATCGGCGCCGGGCTTGATGCGGTAGATGCTGGCGAGGTTCTCTGGCGTCAGAACGTCGGCGGGCCTGCCTTCGGCGGCGATGCTGCCTTCGTCCATCAGGACGAGGCGGTCCATGAAGCGGGCGGCCAGGGCAAGATCGTGGATGACCGCGAGGACGGCGGCGCCGGCGTGGGCGCGGTCGCGGAGGATCTCCATGACATGGAGCTGGTGGTAGGGGTCCAGGGCGGCGATGGGTTCGTCGGCGAGGAGGATGGGCGCTTCGACAGCGAGGGCGCGGGCGAGCAGGATGCGGGTGCGCTCGCCGCCGGAGAGCACGGTAACGGGGCGGTCGATGAAGCTGTGGCCGTCGACGGCGTCGAGGGCGCGGGCGACCGCTGCGCGGTCATCGGGCGAGGGTGCGCCAAAGCGCGCGCGATGGGGATAGCGGCCAAGCATGACGATGTCGCGCGCAGGCAGGCCCCATTCGACGCGGCGATCCTGCGGCAGGAAGGCGACGGCGCGCGCCCGCGCCTCGGCCGGCATGGCGAGGAAGTCGCGGCCGTCGAGCTGGATGTCGCCGGAACTCCGGGGGCGGAGGCCGAGCATGGCCTTCAGCAGCGTGGATTTTCCTGCGCCGTTGGGGCCGATCAGGCCGACGAGTTCGCCTGAGGCGACGCTGAGCGATGCGGCGTTGACGATTGGTCTGCCGGCGGCGAGCGCGGTGATGGCGTGGGCTTCGAGTTTCATGACTCGATCTCCGTGCGTGCGCGGAAGATCAGCCAGAGGAAGAAGGGGGCGCCGACGAGGGCAGTGACGACGCCGAGCTGGAGCTCCATGCCGGTGGGCAGGACGCGGACACGAATGTCAGCGGCGAGGAGCAGAGCTGCGCCCCCCAGCGCAGACGCGAGGAGGAGGCGGCTGGGGCTGTGGCCGACGAGCGGTCGCAGCAGGTGCGGCACAACAAGTCCGATGAAGCCGATGCCGCCGCTGACAGATGTGGCGGCGCCGACGCTGATCGCCGTGCCGCCGATAACAAGGTTGCGGGTGACGATCAGGTTCACGCCGAGGCTGGCCGCGGATTCCTCCCCGAGGCTGAGTGCGTCGAGGGCGCGGGCTGAGAGCACGAGCACGACCCAGCCGATGATAATGAACGGAGCCGCGAAAGCGACATGGTCCATCGAG
>CAIYWM010000591.1 GCA_903929895.1 uncultured Alphaproteobacteria bacterium | reverse complement strand
GTAGCAGCACATCACGACCACCGCCCGCCCCTCGCCAGCGACACATTTAACCATTCCAAATCAATATCTTGCGGGAATTCACGAAGGTCGCTCACAAGCGCTTCACTCTGGCCTTGCGCCGAGCGCCCGGACTCCTGATATAACCGCCTCGAGGGGCCGGTGTGGGCGGAGCAGTCGCCAACCCGGTCAGATCCGGAAGGAAGCAGCCGTAACGAATTCGCTTCGGGTCATGCCGGTCTCTCACCCGTTCCCCTGCGCGCGCCGCCGCGGAGGGCGGGTGGCCCGGGCGCGATGACCGCCGGGCCTCAAGGGGCCACGGCGCAGAATAGCGGGTGATCGCCATGGCGCAGGCCACCAAGGGCCCGGAAGATCCGGCACCCCCCTATCGCGTCCTCGCCCGCAAATACCGTCCCGTCGATTTCACGACTCTGGTCGGCCAGGAAGCCATGGTGCGCACCCTGCGCAACGCCATCGCCACAGGCCGAATCGCCCATGCCTTCATGCTCACCGGCGTGCGCGGCGTCGGAAAGACGACGACCGCCCGCATCATCGCCCGCGCGCTGAACTGCGTTGGCCCGGACGGCACCGGCGGTCCCACGGTCGATCCCTGCGGCGTCTGCGACAACTGCAAGGCCATCACCGAGGACCGCCATGTCGACGTGATCGAGATGGACGCGGCCTCCCGCACCGGCATCGACGACGTGCGCGAGCTGATCGAGGGCGTGCGCTATCGCCCCGTCTCGGCGCGCTACAAGGTCTACATCATCGACGAAGTGCACATGCTGTCGGAGAAGGCCTTCAACGCCTTGCTGAAGACGCTCGAAGAGCCGCCGCCGCACGTGAAGTTCCTGTTCGCCACCACCGAGATCCGCAAGGTGCCGGTGACGGTCCTGTCGCGTTGCCAGCGCTTCGATCTGAAGCGCGTGCCGCAGGAAACGCTGGTCGAGCATTTCGGCAAGATCGCGCAGGCCGAGAAGGTCGAGATTTCGCCCGAAGCACTGACCCTGCTGGCGCGCGCCGCCGACGGGTCGGTGCGCGACGGTCTCTCGATGCTCGACCAGGCGATTGCCCATGGCGGCGGCGTGGTCGACGCCGCGCAGGTGCGCGACATGCTGGGCCTGGCCGACCGCAGCCGCGTCCTCGAACTCTTCGAGAAGGTGATGCGCGGCGACGCGCCGGCCGTGGTCACGGCGCTGGGCGAGATGCACGACTCCGGCGCCGATCCCGTGGTCGTGCTGCAGGACCTGCTGGAACTCACGCACTGGGTGACGCGCCTCAAGGTCGCGCCCGACGCCGCGGCCTCGACGGCCGATACCGAGCGCGCCCAGGGACTGGCCATGGCCGCCAAACTCTCTATGGCCTCGCTCACGCGGGCCTGGACGCTGTTGCTCAAGGGGCTGCAGGAGACGCTCGCGGCTCCCTCACCCCTGCGCGCCGCCGAGATGGCGCTGATCCGGCTCTGCTACGTCGCCGACCTTCCCTCGCCCGGCGACGCCCTCAAGGCGCTGCAGAATGGCGGCGGCGTCCCGGCCGCGGGCGCAGCCCCTCCGCCCGCGCCGAGAGGCAACGGTGGTGGCGGCGCGGCCGCCGCCCGCCTGGCGCCCCAGCCAGCCACCGCAGTGGCCGCCCAGGCGGCGCCCGCGATGCCGGCGCCGCGTAACTTCACCGAGGTCGTGGCGCTGTTCGAGACGCGCCGCGAGGCCCGGCTGGTCCACAGTCTGATGCATCATGTGCACGAGGTGCGATGCGAGCCGGGCCTGATCGAGTTCCGGCCGGAGCCCAAGGCACCGACCGATCTGGCGCCACGGCTCAGCGAACTCCTGAGCCAATGGACCGGCCGCCGCTGGATCGCCTCGGTTTCCAGCGCCGAAGGCAAGCCGACGCTCATCCAGCAGAAGGCCACCAAGGCCGACGACCTGCGCAGCTCCGCCGAGAACAACGAGCTGGTGCTGGCCATATTGAAGACATTCCCGGGTGCCAAGCTAGATACGGTGCGGCGCAAGGGCGAGCAGACCTCACTGGTCTCCGGCCTCGGCGATATCCCTGCCGAAGAGCCGCCACCTGCCGAGGAATACCCGGCCGACGACGATATCCCGGAAAGCGAGTACTGATGTTCGACAAGCTCAAGGACCTTGGCGGCCTGATGCAGCAGGCCCAGCAGATGCAGCAGAAGATGCAGGAGCTGCAGGCGGCGCTCGAGCGCCTGGAAATTGTGGGCTCGTCGGGCGCCGGCCTGGTGAAGGTCACGGTCAATGGCAAGAACGAGACCCGCCGGATCGAGATCGATGCCTCGCTCTTCAAGCCCGAGGACAAGGGCGTGGTCGAGGACCTGATCGTGGCGGCCGCCAACGACGCCCGCGCCAAGGTCGAGCAGACCGTGCAGGAACAGATGCGCGACATCACCGGCGGACTGCCGCTGCCGCCGGGCTTCAAGCTTTAGGGAAGTACCGCCGATGAACGGCCCGGAGATCGAGCGGCTGATCCAGCTCCTCGGCCGCCTGCCGGGGCTGGGCCCGCGCTCGGCGCGCCGCGTGGCGCTGCATCTCCTGAAGAAGCGCGAGACGCTGATGCAGCCGCTGGGCACCGCACTGGCCGACGCGGCGCGAGCGATCCGGTCCTGCAGCATCTGCGGCAACCTAGACACGATCGAACCCTGCTCGATCTGTGCGGATCCCCGCCGCGATGCGGGCCTGATCTGCGTCGTGGAGGATGTCGGCGACCTCTGGGCCATGGAGCGCGGTCGCATCTTCTCCGGCCGCTATCACGTGCTGGGGGGCTCGCTGTCGGCGCTCGACGGGATCGGTCCGGAGGAACTCAACATCGGCAGCCTGGTGAAGCGCGTTGCCGCCGGCGGTATCCGCGAGGTGATCATGGCGACCAACGCGACGGTCGACGGGCAGACGACGGCGCATTACCTCGCCGAGCGGCTGGCCGAACACGACGTGCCGCTCACGCGCCTGGCGCACGGGGTGCCGGTAGGCGGCGAACTCGACTGGCTCGACGACGGGACGCTTGCCACCGCCTTCAAGGCGCGGCGCGCTCTGTAGCGTCGCACGCATGAGCGCCGAAACCCTCACCGCCATCGCCGTCGCCCTGGGCGCCGGCTGGGCCAGCGGACTGAACGCCTATGCCGCCGTGCTGGTGCTGGGTCTCGCGCAACGCCTTGGCCTGGTCACCCTGTCCCACGACCTGCAGGTCCTCGAATCGCCTTGGGTTCTGGGCGTGGCGGCGATCCTGTTCGCGCTCAACTTCCTGGCCGACAAGATCCCCTACATCGACAGCATCAACGACGTGTTGCAGACCTTCGTGCGCATTCCTGCCGGAGTGCTGCTGGCGTATGGCGCCGCCGGAGGGCTCAGTCCGGAGATCTCGATCATCGCCGGCCTGCTGGGCGGAACGCTCGCGGCGGGGACCCACATCGCCAAGACCGGCTCGCGTGCGCTGATCAACGGCTCGCCGGAACCGTTCAGCAACGTCCTTGCCTCCCTCGGCGAAGACGTCACGGTGTTCGGTGGCCTGGCGCTGGCGATCGCCCATCCGATCACTTTTCTGTGCCTGCTGGCCTTGTTCGTGGTCGTCCTCATATGGCTGCTGCCGAAGCTGGTTCGATTGGCTTTGATGCCGTTCCGCCGGCTTGCCCGGGGCCGCCAGGGGCCCTGACCGGGGACGTCATCGACCCTTGGCGGAAGAACTGGCGCTTTCCTTCGCCCGCCCGAGGCGTACACTCGCAACCGCAAGCACATGTTCATCCGCCAGAACATCCAGTCCCTCAGGTTCTTCCGCACGACGCCGGCGATGCGCTGCCCGTACTTGCCGCATCGCCTGGAGACCAAGCTCGTCACGGAGTTGAGCGGTCCCGATGCCATCTCGCAGCACGACACCCTGACGGACGCCGGCTTCCGCCGTTCACATCACTTCGTCTATAAGCCGCTGTGCGATGGTTGCAGAGCCTGCGTTCCGGTCCGCATCCGTGTGCGGGATTTCGAGCCCAGTCGGGCCCAGCGCCGCATCCAGCGCCGCAACGAACATGTCCATGCGATCGAAACGCAGGCCCTGGCAACGGGTGAGCAGTTCTCGCTGTTCTCGCGCTATGTCCTGACGCGCCATCGCGATGGCGACATGGCCGATATGGACTTCGACGACTATCGCGCCATGGTCGAGGAGAGCCCGGTCGATACGGAGATCATCGAGTTCCGTGACGATTCGGCCGATGGGCGTCTGGTAGGGGCATGTCTTGTAGACTGGCTGTCGAACGGCGTGTCGGCAGTCTACAGCTTCTTCGACCCCCAGGATCCGCGACGGGGCCTCGGCACGCACATGATCCTGTGGCTGGCCAATGCCGCCGCCCGGCGGGGCCTGCCCTATGTCTTTCTCGGCTACTGGATCGCCGATTCGAACAAAATGGCCTACAAGCGTTCGTTCCGTCCGCTGGAATTCTTCGGTCCGGAGGGGTGGACGGAGTTGCCTACTGCATAGGCAATGCCGTAGCGGTGGAGCGACTTGACGCACCTTGCCTGCATTGCGGACCGATGCAGGCTATGGCATCGCGCAGCGGACCAAGTTAAGAAAGCGTATCCGTCGGCGAGAACGGATGAGCGGTCAATTAAGAACTCGCTTTCAGGGGAGATGGGATGCGCTCATTGCTGGCATTCAGCGCGCTGATCGACGCGTTAAACGAAAAAATAGGGGTCATCTGCAACTGGCTCGTGTTGCTGGCGTGTGTCGTCAGCGCCGGCAACGCCATGGTGCGCTACGCCTACGACAGCAGTTCCAATGCCTGGCTCGAAGTGCAGTGGTACATGTTCGCCGTCATCGTGATGTTCGGCGCAGCCTACACGCTGAAGCGCAACGAGCATGTGCGCGTAGACATCCTCTACATGACGCTGAGCCGCCGCGGGCAGCTCTGGATCGACATTCTCGGCGCACTGGTCTTCCTGCTGCCGACCTGCGCTATCCTCGCGTGGCTGAGCTGGCCGTTCTTCATGCAGTCGTTCAACGTCTACGAGCACTCCTCGAACGCCGGCGGCCTCCTGCGCTGGCCGATCAAGCTGGTGCTCCCCGTGGGCTTCGCCCTGGTAGCCCTGCAGGGCCTTTCCGAACTCATCAAGCGCGTCGCCTTCCTCAACGGATATGCCGTCGACAGCCTTGAAGCCCACTACGAGAGGCCGACGCAATGATCCCGCTCGATTGGATGCCGCCGCTGATGTTCGGCGGCCTCGTCGTCTTCATGATCATCGGATACCCCGTCGCCTTCTCGCTCTGCGCCGTGGGTTTCTTCTTCGGCTTCCTCGCGATCGAGATGAACTACTTCACGATGGCCTTCATGCAGGCCATCCCGGGCCGCGTCTTCGGCTCGATCCTGTCGAACGAGCTGCTGCTTGCCATCCCGTTCTTCACCTTCATGGGCGCGATCCTGGAGAAATGCGGGCTCGCGGAGGACATGCTGGAGTCGATGGGCCAGCTCTTTGGTCCGGTGAAGGGCGGGCTCGGCTACTC
>CAIYWM010000590.1 GCA_903929895.1 uncultured Alphaproteobacteria bacterium | reverse complement strand
GCCATTCGGCGCCCTCGACGCCATGACGCGCGAGCGGCTGCAGGACGAGCTCTTGGACATCTGGGAGCGCACCAAGCTCACCGTCGTGTTCGTGACCCACGCCGTCGAGGAAGCGATCCTGCTGGCCAACCGCGTGGTCGTCATGACACCGGGGCCCGGCCGCATCGAGAGCGACAACGGGCTCGACCTCGCCCGCCCGCGCGACGTCGCCAGCCCTGAATTCAATGCGATCCGCCGCGTGCTGAGCGCAAAGCTGCACAGCCATCACGGCAAGAAGGCGGCCTGAAGCGCTAGTCGAGCGAGCGCCGCTTCGGCCGGCGCAGCATCGGCACCAGGGTCGGCGAGCTGCCGAACTGGATCTGCCCCAGGATCTCGAAGCCATAGCGCTGATAGAGCGGCACGTTGCGCGGATTCGAGGATTCGAGATAGGCGAGCGCGCCGTCGCGATCGCAGATCTCGAGCGCATGATCGAGCAGCGCGCCGCCCAGGCCCTTGCCTTGATGCCTCGGATCGATGCCGATCAACGGCAGGTACCAGTGCGCTTCGCGTGGGTGGTAGTTCGCCATCTGTTGCATCACCTGCATGCCGTCCCTCATGGACTGCGGTGACGCCGTGGTCCGCATCAGCTCCCCGAGCGCGTTCCCATCCGCCTCGGTCCCGGGCGGCAGCCACAACGCCGTGCCGGCATGGTCGCCGATGATGTGGGCGCCACCTTGGGAGAAGCCTGCGCCGCCGAATGCCTTGGCGAAGCGTGGAAAGGCGTTGAGATAGGCCTGCGGATCCGGCCAGGTCCAGCGTGTTGCCGGATCGATGCTGAACGCGAGTGTCAGCGTGGCGATGGCCGCCGCCTCCTCCGTCGGCGTGGCGTTCCGAACGGTCTTCATCGTCATCCTCGCCTCACAGGATCGCTACCGATCCCTTCAACATCGGGACCGGGAGCGATCATGGCAAGCCGATGCGGTCACTTCCCGCAATAGGCCTCGATCCGGTACCCGTCGGGGTCGATCACGAAGGCCGCATAGTAGGTCGGGCTGTAATCCGAACGAAGGCCGGGCTTGCCGTTGTCCTTGCCGCCGCTCTCGAGCGCCGCGGCATGGAACGCGTCGACCGACTTCCGGTCCTTCGCGACGAAGCAGAAGTGCAGGCCGGATTCCATGTCGGCTTTTATGGGCTTCGCCGCCTTGCCGATCCACAGGCCGACTTCCTTTTCCCCATAGCCCAGCGAGGTCTCGCCGTCGCTCAGTCGCGCATAGCCCAGCGGCTCCAGGGCGGCGTCGTAGAACTTCCGGGTGCGGGCGATGTCGGCGACGCCGATGGACACATGGTCGAACATGGCAATTTCCTCTTTTATAACTAAGTAACCGGTTATATGGTTATTTATTGAGGCATTCCTTGTCAACCCGACAACCGGTTAGTAAGTCCCGTCGATGACTCGCCCCGACCTCTGTCTCGAATTCGCCAATACGCGTTACTGGCGGGGACAGGACACGCCCACGGAGACGCTGAACACGCCGGCGGATCTGGCGGCCTGGACACGGGCGCCCAAGCCCCCCTCCCAGAAGGAATTCGAGCGGGCGCTGGAACTGCGCGAAACCCTCCATCGGCTGTTCGACGCCGTGGCCCAGGGCAAGGCACCCGCGGCGCGCGATTTCGAGGGGCTGAACGCCGCCCTCGTGGCGGCGCCTGCGCGTCAGACGCTGAAGCGCGGCGGCGAGGCGTTCGACT
>CAIYWM010000589.1 GCA_903929895.1 uncultured Alphaproteobacteria bacterium | reverse complement strand
TGCTGGCGTTCTCGATCGCGCTGGCGCCCTGGTACAATGAGCGCCTCAGCGACCAGATGAAGCCGCTGACCATGCTTCTGCCGGCCATCCTGATCTGGATGCTGGCCTTCGAAGTCGCCGGAACCGTCTGGAAGGTCCAGGCCGACTATCTGATGGCCACCACCCAGGGCGAGTACCTGATGGAAGGCGTGCGCTGGATCGGCTGGCTGCCGTTCGCCGCGCTCCTGCTGTGGGTGCGCGAGCGCCTCGTCCTGCGCAGCGCGCGCGTGGCACGTAGCGCGCAGTAAGGCTCGATCAACCGTTCCCTTCTCCTCTCCCGCATGTCGGGGGAGGAGAAGGCCTTCTTACGACACCGTGAGTTCGGCGCCGGTCAGGCGCCGATAGGCCTCCAGGTACCGCTTGCTGGTCGCCTCGACGACCGCCGCAGGCAGCCGGGGCGCGGGGGCCTCGCCGTTCCAGCGGCCGGCATGGCGCTCGACGTCGAGCCAATCGCGCAGCGGCTGCTTGTCGAAGCTGGGCTGCGGCCGCCCCTCCTCGTAGCCATCGCGCGGCCAGAAGCGCGAGGAATCCGGTGTCATCACCTCGTCGATCAGCAGGATCCTGCCATCGGCGGTGCGACCGAACTCGAACTTGGTGTCGGCAATGATGATGCCCTGCTTCAGGGCGACGTCGCGGCCGCGCGTGTAGACGAGGCGGGTCAGCCTTTCGAGCTCGGCGGTGACCTCGGCGCCCAGCGCCGTCCGCATCTGGGCGATGGTGATGTTCTCGTCATGGCCACTCTCGGCCTTGGTCGCGGGGCTGAAGATCGGCGGATCGAGGCGTCCGCTCTCCTTCAGGCCCTTGGGCAGCGTCTCGCCGGCCAGGGTCCCGGCCTTGGCATATTCCCGCCAGGCCGATCCGGTGATGTAGCCGCGGACCACGCATTCGATCGGGAACACCGTGCCGCGCCGGCAGAGCATGGCGCGGCCGGCGATCTCGGCGCGGTGGCCCTTCAGGGCGGGCACCGCGGCGACGATCTCGTCGGCGTCGGCCGAGATCATGTGATGATCGACGATGTCGCCCAGCTGGCGGAACCACCAGGCGCTGACCTGGGTCAGCACGGCGCCCTTCTGCGGGATGGGCTCGGCCATCACCACGTCGTAGGCGCTCACCCGGTCGGTCGCGACCAGCAGCAGCCGTTCCGCATCCACCGCATAGACATCGCGCACCTTGCCGCGCGCGATCCTCTCGAGCGGCAGATCGCTCACCGTCATCAGCATCGTCAGCCTTCCTTGCGCAGTTCCTCGAACACTTCCTTGGCGGTGAGCATGGCCTCGCGCACCGACGGCAGGCCGATATAGCCGCAAAGATGCATCAGCGCCTCGGACAATTCATCCTCCGTCCAGCCCTGGCGGCGGGCCATGCGAAGATGGATGGCGAGCTCCGGCCAGCGTGCCTGGGCGGTGTCGGAAATGACGCAGATCAGCGTCTTGGTCTTGAGGTCCAGCCCCGGACGCGACCACAGCATGCCGAAGACCGCCTCGCGGGCGTAGTCGCCGAATTTCTGCATCATGGGGTCGTCGTAGACCGACTTGTTCATCTCGGCGGCGAATTTCTCGCCCATGAGTTTCGCCCGAATCTCGCTGCCCTTCCTGTAGTTCTCGCTGTCGGCCATCGTTTCCTCCTTTGTTACGAATTCTGGACTGCAGCGTCCCGGAATTCGCGGCTAGGATCAATCGTCCAAGGGGAGAGTTGACCGAACGATGGCCGACAGCGGCACTGTGATCGAAC
>CAIYWM010000588.1 GCA_903929895.1 uncultured Alphaproteobacteria bacterium | reverse complement strand
GGTGCGTTCGGTGGCCTCCTCGCCCATCACCCAGGTGCGGACGGACGAGTGGCCGGAGAAGCAGGCGACGTTGGGGCCGACGCCCAGCCGCTGCAGCATGTCGAGATACTGCGGAAAACTCTCGAAGTCCCAGCGGATGCCCGCGCGCAAGGCGTCGAGCGACATGCCTTCGACATGCGTGAGGTGGCGCATGGTGAGGTCGCGGTCGGCCGGCTTGCACGGCGCGATGGTGAATCCGCAATTGCCCAGGATCGCCGTGGTAACGCCCAGCGCCGGGGAGGGATCGACGAAGGGATCCCAGGTGATCTGCGCGTCGTAGTGGGTGTGGCCATCGATGATGCCCGGCGCCAGCGCGAGGCCATCGGCCTTCACCGTCTCCCGGGCGGCGCCGAGCTTCGGGCCGATGGCGGCGATCCTGCCGTCCTTCACGCCGAGGTCGCCCCGGATCGGTTGGGCGCCCGAACCGTCGTGGATTTCCGCATCCTTGATGACCAGATCGAACATGTTTTTTTCCTCCCGGATTGACCCTAGTCTGTCGCCAAGGAAATGGAACGGGAGGATTGCATGTCTGGCATGACGCGCCGCGGATTGGTGGCGGCAGGAGTGGCGCTTGGCTTGGCGCCGGCGGTGGTTCGCGCCCAGGAATTTCCCACCAAGCAGGTTCGCGTAGTGGTTCCCTATCCGGCGGGCGGCGGTACCGACCTGGTGGCACGGTTGGTGATCCCGCGCCTGGCGGACCGCTGGAAGCAGACCGTCATCATCGACAACAAGGGCGGGGCGAGCGGCATCCTGGGCAGCGAGATCGTCGCCAAGTCTCCCCCCGACGGCTACACGCTGCTGGTCACGACCAGCGCCCACACGATCAATCCCTACACCACGAAGGTCCTGCCGTACGACACCGAACGCGACTTCACGCCGGTCACGCCTCTCGTCCAGGGTGCCATCGCACTGGTCGGCTCGCCCAAGGCGGGCATGGACACGATGGAAAAGTTCATGACGGCGGCGAAGGCCAATCCCGGCAAGTACCAGTTTGGCAGCACCGAGAACACGACGCGGATGGTGGGTGAGCTGTTCCGGGTGAAGAGCGGGCTGAAGATCGAGAACGTGGCCTACAAGGGCGCCGCGCCGATGATGCAGGAGCTGGCCGGCGGACATATTCCGGTGGGCTACACCAGCCCGCTCACGGTGATGTCCCACCACAGGGCCGGCACGCTGCGCATGTTGGCGGTGAGCGGCGACAAGCGGCTGCCGGGCCTCGACGACGTACCGACCATGGCCGAAGCAGGCGTACCGGGCGTCGAGACGATGGCGTGGTTCGCAATGTTCGGGCCCGGCAAGATGTCGCCCGCGCTCGCCAACCGCATGCGCGACGACGTGGTGGCCGTTCTGGCCGAGCCCGAGATGCAGGCCAAGATCCGCGACCTGTCGAGCCTGCCGGGCGGCGAGTCGCCCGACGCCTTTGCCCAGCGCATCAGGAACGAACTGGTGACCTGGAAGGACGTGGCCAAGCTGGCGGGTATCGAACCGGAGTAAAGCCGCAAGGGCGGTCGCCGGCCACAAGACGCCGGGCTTAGCTGGAATAGTGCCGTCCGGAATCGAGCGCGCGGCATAGCCAGTCCGCGAAAGCCTCGAGCGACGGATCGCCGGCGAAGCGGACGTCGTACTGCAACGTGAAGTGCCGGCGCGTCGGGCGCCGGGCCGGGTGGGCAATGGCGATACGGCCGGCCTTCAGGTCCGGCCCGAGCAGCCCTTCGATGGCGATGCCCAGCCCGAGATCGGCCACGACGGCCTCCAGGGTCTGGCTGGCGCTTTCGAAGGTGCTGCCGCCGCGCACTGGGACGGCAAGAAAGCCGGCATGGTCCAGCCAGCGGCGCCAGTCCTCGGAGCGCGGCCGGGTATGGAGCAGCGGCACGCGCCCGAAGTCGACCGGCCCTTTCCGCAGCCGCGCCGTCGCCGCGACCGCCACGGTCGTGATCGGCATCAGGGGCCGCACGACGAGACCCGACTGTCGACCGATGCCGGAGACGGCGATCACCGCATCGAAACGGCTCGGCAGCAGGTCGAGCGGGTTGGTGCTCGCATGGAAGTCGACCTCCAGTTCGGGGAGATCGCGACGCAGGCGTGCCAGGAGCGGCAGCAGCGCGCGCGACAGGAAATGGCCATAGACTCCGAAGGAGAGCTGCCGGTAGTGGCGCAGCCGGACACCGGCGGTGGCTTCTTCCAGCCGGTCCAGCGCTTCGCGTGTCCCGTCGGCCAATGACCGGCCGACCGGCGTCAGTTCGAGCCCGGTGGCGCGTCGCACGAACAGGGAGGCCTTCAGGTTTTCCTCGAGCGTCCGAACGTGCCGGCTGACCGCGCCGGGGGTGACGTTCAGCTCGCGCGCGGCGTGGGTGATTGAAAGATGTCGCGCGGCGGCCTCGAAGGCCCGGACAGCGTGAAGGGGAGGCAATCGGCGGGTACTCATAGAGTTGAGTATCACTCAAAATGCTTTGAAAAGTAATCGTTTGAGAGTGCGCCGGACTCCACGCATCCTCGCCTCCATGAATGACCTGTCTCCCATCACTTCCGCCCTGACCGTTCCGGCCTCGCTCGCCGGTCGGCCGGCCGTTGCCCAACGCTCCGAGCACATCGCGCCGGATTGCAGCGGGCTCAACTTCTTCGCGATCGACCGCAGCCTCCGGGATCTGCTCGGTCTCTATATGGACGGGCCGCTGCTGGCCCATCTGACGAAGCACCTGAACGAACTGGGCGAGCTCGCGGGCGGGCGCCTGAACCAGCTTGCGGATCTCGCCGACAAGCATCCGCCGGTGCTGCACCGACGCGACCGGTTCGGCCGCGACGAGGAATGGATCGAGGTCCATCCTGCCTACGACGAAATTCGCCGGATCGCGTTCGCCCGCTTCGGCATGCATGCCATGACGCACCGGCCCGGCGTGTTGGGCTGGCACGACAAGATGCCGATCCTCGCCAAGCAGGCCTTCTTCTATCTGTTCTCACAGGCCGAGTTCGGTGTGCTGTGCCCGGTCAATCTGACCGACTGTACGTCCGACCTGCTCGAACGCTACGGCAGCGAAGCGCTCAAGGCGCGCTATCTCGACCGCATGCTGACCCAGGACATGGACCGGCTGCTCTACGGCGCGCAGTTCATGACCGAGAAGATCGGCGGCTCCGACGCCGGTGCGGCAGAGCTGACGGCCGTGCGCGACGGCGAGCACTGGCGCCTCTATGGCGAGAAGTGGTTCTGTTCCAATGCCGACGGCGATGTCGCCGTGCTGCTGGCCCGACCCGAAGGCGCGCGGGAGGGAAGCCGCGGACTCGGTCTCTTCCTGATGCCGAGGACCCTGCCCGATGGGTCCCGGAACGACTATCGAATCGTGCGGCTGAAGGACAAGATCGGCAGCAAATCGATGCCGAGCGGCGAGATCGTCTTCGAGGGCGCCGTGGCCTACGAGCTCGGGGCGATCGATCGCGGCATGAAGCAGATGCTGGAGATGGTCAATCCCAGCCGCGTGTCCCACCTGACGCGCGCCGCCGGCATGATGCGGCGCTGCCTCAACGAATCGATGCAGGTGGCGCGTCATCGCAATGCCTTCGGACGGCGGGTGATCGAGCATCCGCTGATGCGCCGCCAGCTCGTGAAGATGATGATCAAGACCGAGCAGGCGCTGTCGGCCCTCATGCTGACCACCACCATGATGGGGCGGGTCGACGATCCGGTTGCCGCGAAGGTGGTGCGCATCCTCACGCCGATCGGCAAGTATCGCGCCTCACGCGACAACATCGCGGTCGCCACGGCGGCGATGGAGGCGCGGGGCGGCAATGGCTACATCGAGGACTGGCCGAACGCCCGGCTGGTCCGGGACGCCCATCTCGGTGTGATCTGGGACGGCACATCCAGCGTCAATGCCCTGGACGTCATCCAGCGGGCGGTTGGCAAGGAACGCGCGCATGTCCAGCTGGGCGAAGCGCTGGGCGAGCGGCTGGCCGACACGCGCGGTCTTCCCGGCCAGTTCCGGACGCGGCTCGAGACGACGCTGGCCCAGGCCCTCCGCTTCGCCGAGGAGGTCGCCGACACGCCGTCGAAGGAGCGCTTCAGCCGGGTCGCGGCCAGTGCGCTCTATCATGTCACCACCGCGGTGCTGATGGCCCACGAAGGCGCCCGTCTCGCCGCGGTCGGCGGCGATGCCCGGCGCATGCTGATGGCCCGCTTCGTTCTGGAGCATCGCCTGTCGGACCGCCCCAAGCTCGCCGCCGATGGCGGCGACTGGGAGGAGGCCGCGATCTCGGCGCTGCTCGACGAGTCGCCGCTCTCGCTCGATCGGGCCTCCTCGATGCTCACGGCCTAACGGCAGGGCGCGCGCCATCTTCCCATTGGCGCTCCGGCTGGACCGGTGGGAAGATGGCGGCCCATGCCGGTGGCCCGTCCCGATCCCGCGCCGCGGACCTATCCCGCCTCGGTCTCCCTGCACCGCAGGGCTGACGGTGGCCCAGCCGTTGCGGCAGGAACGGCGTCGATCGCCGATGTCGAGAGCTGGCTGTTGACCGACGCGCTCGGCGAAGAGGACGTCCTGCCGTTCTTCGAGCAGTTGTGCTGGCGCCTCGTCGCAGCGGGCCTCCCGCTCGACCGGGCCAGCCTGCATGTCGGGACGTTGCATCCCCAGCTCTTCGGGTTTGGCTGGAACTGGAACCGCGTCGACGGCCTGTGCGACGAGGTCAGGGTGGCCGAGGCGGCGCTGGCCAACGATGCCTACCGGCGCAATCCGCTGTTCCACGTGATCGAGACGGGTGAGGCTTTCAGGGGCCGTACCGGCGATGCCGCGCAGCGGTTCCCGCTGATGGCCGAACTCTCGCGACAGGGTTACGTCGAATACGCCGCCATTCCCTTGCGTGCGGGCGGCGCCTATCACAACGCCGCGACAGTGGCGACGAAGCGCCCCGGCGGCTTCGCGGAAGCCCAGTTCAGCGACCTCACGCGGCTCCTGCGGCTCGCCGCGCTTCATGTCGAACGCCACATCGCACTCAGGATCGCCGCCAACGTCCTGGACACCTATCTCGGCGCAGCCGCCGGTGGACGTGTGCTGCGCGGCTCGATCAAGCGCGGTGCCGGAGAGTCGATCCGCGCCATCATCTGGGCATCGGACCTGCGCGGCTTCACCGATCTCGCCGACCGTCTGGACGGTCCCGCCACGATCGCCCTGCTGAACGGCTACTTCGAGTGCCTCGCCGGGGCGGTGCTGGCGCATGACGGCGAGGTGCTGAAGTTCATCGGTGACGGGCTGCTGGCGGTGTTTCCCTATTCGACCTTCGCCGATGAAAAAGCTGCAGCCGCGGCGGCCTTGGCGGCCGCGCAGGGCGCACTGCAAGCGATCGAACGCCTCAATGAAGATCCGCAGGCTTTTGCAGATATCCCCGGCTGGAGACCCTTGCGCACCGGAATCGCCCTGCACGATGGCGAAGTGTTCTTCGGCAATGTCGGTGCGCCCGAGCGGCTGGATTTCACGGTCATCGGTCGGGCCGTCAACGCCGCCAGTCGCGTCGAGGCGCTCAGCAAGACGCTGGGCCGTTCCATCGTCGTCACCGAACCCGTGATGCGCCTTCTCGACCGGCCGCTCGAGCCGTTGGGTGAGCACGAGTTGCGTGGCCTCGCTGCGCCCATCTCGATCTATGGTGTGCCATGACGCGTTGGTTGGCGATCCTGGTCGTCCTGCTGTTCGCCGGTTCTGCCGCCGCACAGTCCGTCAACTTCCCCAGCGTCACCGTCGGCAGCAGCCAGGCGGGACCCGAGGTGAAGGGCTGGATCTACAAGCCGTCGGGCGACGGGCCGTTCCCGGCGATCATCCTGGCCCATAGCTGTGCCGGTGCGAACGCGCACACCGACAGGTGGGGCAAGCTGCTGGTGAGCTGGGGTTATCTCGTGCTGGCGCCGGATTCCTTTGTCCCGCGCGGCACCAAGGCCGTGTGCACGACCCCTAACGTGGTGACACCCAACATGCGCGTGGCCGACATCGCGGGCGCGCTCGACTATCTGGCGACGCGATCTGATGTGGTGAAGGGCAAGGTCGGCATCATCGGCCACAGCCATGGCGGCTCGACGGTGATCCGCTCGGCGCAGAAGAGCTTCGGGCTGGCGCAGCGCGGCCTGGCCGCGGGCGTCGCTTATTACCCCGGCTGCAATCCGAAGTTCGATGTCGGACTCGACATCCCGGTCCTGCTTCTCGCCGGCGACAAGGACGACTGGACGCCGGCCGACCGCTGCCGGAGCCTGGTGTCGGGCCTGCAGCGCAGCGACCTCGTCGAGGCCGTCTACTATCCAAACGCCTATCACAGCTTCGATTCGAAGGCTGCCGACCGCACCGTGCCTGGTGCCGCCGGCAAGCAGCATCACCTGGCTTACGACACCGTCGCCGCCCCCGACGCCGAGGCGCGAACGAAGGCGTTCTTCGCGAAGTATCTGCGCTAGCTGACCGTCGAAAAAGCCGGAGTCACGGCGAATAAACGAAACAAACGAAATAAACGAAACAAATGAAGTGAATGCCGCACCCCCCGAAACCTGTGTCGTGGTGACCGTCGGGCAACAATGTTGCTCGCCGGTGCTTCTGTAGGGCCTGTTTCAACAGCCTGCTAGGGGGTATCCAGCCCCATCTGCCGGCACAGCAGCACGAGCGTTTCGTAGATCACGTGCGAGCAGAGGTGGGCGGCCATGCCGTTCACATCCTGCGGCGGGCTCACCGTGTTTACGTCCACGGCCACGATGTTCAAGTCGGTGAGGCAGCGCAGCAGGTCGATGCCTTCGCGCGCGCTGAGGCCGCCCCACGAAGGGGTGCAGACGCCCGGGGCGCAGGACGGGTCGAACACGTCCATGTCGAAGCAGAGATAGACCGGCCGCTTGCCCACCTTGTCGCGGAACTCGGCCATGCGCTGGGCGAAGCCGCCGCGGATCAGCTCGTCGATCGAGACGACCTTGTAGCCGAGGCTCATGGCG
>CAIYWM010000587.1 GCA_903929895.1 uncultured Alphaproteobacteria bacterium | reverse complement strand
CCGATGCCGGAAAATGCCGACCCCATCGCTCAAAAACCTCGTTTCGCAGAGGTCTCATTCAAATGGGGAGGCGCCCCGAAGGGGCGGAGGGGTCAAAGCTTCAGTGCGCCGCGACGACCGGCGCAACCGAGCGCGCCATTGCCAGCACGCGGCGGTCGGCCATCGCCTCGCCCATCAGCATGAAGCCGACGGGCAGCTCGCCCGCCGCGTGGCAGGGCAGGCTGATGCCGCAGCGGTCGAGGAAATTGCCGACCGTGGTGTTGCGCAGCAGCAGCAGGTTCTTCTTCGTGAAGCCCTCGGGCGTCGACACTTCGTCGATCGTCGGCGCCACGATGGCGCAGGTCGGCATGATCACCGCGTCGTAGTTCGAGGTGATCGCCGAGACGCGGCGGCAGAGGTCGGCGCGCTTCGCGAGCAGTTCGATGTAATCGGCCGCGCTCATGTCCTTGCCGCGCATGATGCGCGGATAGACCAGCTGGTCGTAGTCCGGGCCGCGCCGCGCGATCAGCTCCTTGTGCCAGGCATAGGCCTCGGAGGCGGCGAACCCGCCCTTGGCGTTGATGGCCGGCAGCTCGTTCAGCTCGACCAGGTCGATCTGCTCGATCTTCACGCCCTTGGCCGCCAGCGCCTTGCAGGCACGCTCGAAGGCTTTTGCGACCGTCGCATCGAGCTCGTCCATCACGAAGTGCCTGGGGATGGCGAAGCGAAGTCCGGCGAGCGGCGCCGCGTCGGGCACCGAGATCGGCTCGGCGGCGAAGACGGCGTCGACGATGGCGCAGTCCTCGACCGAGTTGGCGAGCGGCCCGATCGAATCGAGCGAGGTCGAGAGCGGGATGACGCCGTCGATCGGCACGCGGCGCGCCGTCGGCTTGAAGCCCACCAGGCCGCAGACCGCGGCCGGAATACGCACCGAGCCGCCGGTATCGGTGCCCAGCGCCGCGACGGCCATGCGATCGGCCACCGAGACGGCGGCGCCGGCCGAGGAGCCACCCGGCACGCGCGCGCGGTCGGCCGGATTGCCGGGCGTGCCGTAATGCGGGTTGAAGCCGACGCCCGAGAAGGCGAACTCGCTCATGTTGGTGCTGCCGACGATCACCGCGCCGGCCGCGCGCAGGCGTGCCACCACGGGCGCATCCACCGTGGCGGGCCTGGCATCGTCGAGTGCCTTCGAGCCCGAGAGCGTCATTTCACCCGCGACGTCGCACAGGTTCTTGATCGACACCGGGATGCCGGCGAGCGGCGAGGGCACCAGGCCCGCCTTGCGCAGGCCGTCGCTTGCATCGGCCGCGGCCAGTGCCTGTTCCTTCCAGACCTTGATGAAGGCGCGCTTGCCTTCGCCCTTGGGGTCTTCGATGCGCGCAAGCGCCTGTTCGGTGAGCTTGCGCGAGGTGGTGCGGCCGGCGGCCAGGTCCGCGGCGAGTTGGGTGATCGTCGGGTTGGCCATCGGGGTCCTTATTTGCCGCGGTGCTTCACGAGATCGTCGACGACCATCGGGTCGGCGAGCGTGGACGTGTCGCCCAGGTTGCTGAAATCGTTCTCCGCGATCTTGCGCAGGATGCGGCGCATGATCTTGCCCGAGCGGGTCTTGGGCAGGCCGGGCGCCCACTGGATCGCGTCGGGCGTGGCGATCGGTCCGATCTCCTTGCGTACCCAGGCGACCAGTTCCTTGCGCAGCTCCTCGGAGGGCTGCTGGCCGGCCTTCAGGGTGACGTAGGCGTAGATGCCCTGGCCCTTGATGTCGTGCGGGAAGCCGACCACCGCGGCCTCGGCCACCTTGGTGTTGGCGACCAGCGCGCTCTCGACCTCGGCGGTGCCGATGCGATGGCCCGAGACGTTGATCACGTCGTCGACCCGGCCGGT
>CAIYWM010000586.1 GCA_903929895.1 uncultured Alphaproteobacteria bacterium | reverse complement strand
GGCGGCACATCCTCGAATCGGGGCGGACTGGGCGAATCGTAGACGAACCCGCCACGCGATTTGTGGACCTTCTCGCGGAGATCATCGAAGGATGCCCGCATCCGAGCGAGATCCTGCTTGTCAGTCTGCGGATTGCGGATGGCGATCGCGTACTGGGGCGTCCTCTGGAATACCGTCAAGTGCGCGACGTTCGGCGCAAGTGTCTGGATCACCTGGATCCCGGTCGCGCCGGTGCCGAACACACCTACGCGCTTGCCCGAGAAGTCTGTCGCATCCTTCGGCCAGCGACTGGTGTGATAGCTCTTGCCGGCAAACAGTTCATGCCCTGGAAACGGCGGCACCATCGGTTCCGAGAGGCCGCCGGTATTGAAAACGACAAAGCGCGCACGCACGACATCGCCTTTGTCGGTGCTCACCGACCAGGTTCCCGTTTCCTCGTCGTAGGTTGCGGCCGTTACCCGTGTGCCCAGGCTGATATGGCGTCGAAGATCGTACTTGTCGACGACATGGTTGAGGTAGCGCTCGATCTCCGGCTGGCCCGGAAATCTTTCCGACCACGCCCCTTCATCCCACAATTCCTTGGAGAACCAGTATTGGTAGAAGGGGAAGTGCGAGTCGACGCGCGCGCCGGGATACCTGTTCCAGTACCAGACGCCCCCGATGCCGTCGGCTGCCTCGAAGGTCCTGACCTTCAAGCCATCCTGGAGCAATCGGTACAACTGGTAGATTCCGCCAAGGCCCGCGCCGACCACCACGGCGTCCACGATCTGGGCATCGGCGCTTTTCAGTGTTTGAGGCCGTTCGGCCGAATGTGCTGACATATGCTCCTCCCGAGCAGGTCGTACAGGACAACAGGACTGATTGGGCTTTGCTGCGCTGACGCCGGAAACGATCAGGTCATCGCTGTGGCGAGAAGCCTGAGGCCGCGCAGAAGCCGTTTCGCGTCAGACGGGCCAAGCACATCGATCAGGCGCTGCTGATGTACTGAGAACCGTTGCTTGAGCCCGGAGAGCAATCGCTCGCCCTCGGGGGTCAGGTGAATGTGCCGGTGCCGCCGATCCGCGACCGATGGGATCCTGACGAGCAGGCCCCGCCCTTCGAGGGCGTCGATCAGGGGAACCATGCGCGGACGTTCCACGCCGAGGGCCAGTGCCAGATCAGACTGATTGGCGCCCGGATTGTCGGCGACGACGGCCAGAACGGAGAATTGGGCGGTCGTGACGGCGTCCTGTCCGAATACGCGATAGATGTCGGCAAAGATCAGCAATTGGGCACGCCGGATCGCATAGCCAATCGTGCCTTCCAGATAGGACAGGTCTAATGCCGGGGCGACGGCGCGGACTCCTTGTGAGGCCGCCATGACTGTTCGCTTTGCCATTGTACCTGGCTCGGTAGGAAGGGCTCGCCACGAGGCCGAACTGCCGCAATGGTCCGCCACTTCGCCTCTCGATGAGAATAGATAACGATATTATCTTTTGTCTTGCAAGAGGTCCTTCGCGGCTGGTTCCCTGTCTTGGGAACGCCCGCCCTGCTGCTAACCCGCGCCTACGCGATGATAGAAAAACTGCCGCCAAGGCCCACTCAAGGGCTCACAGCCTAGTAAGACCGCGGCAATCCCAGAACGTGCTCGGCGACGAAGTTCAGGATCATGTTGGTCGAGATCGGCGCCACCGTGTAGAGGCGGGCCTCGCGGAACTTGCGTTCGACGTCGTATTCCTCGGCGAAGCCGAAGCCGCCATGGGTCTGCACGCACATCTCGGCGGCCGCCCACGAGGCTTCCGACGCCAGCATCTTGGCCATGTTGGCCTCGGCGCCGGCATTGATGCCCGCCTCGAACATCGCGGCGGCCTTGCGCACCATCAGGTCCGCCGCCTCGATCTGCGTATAGGCGCGGGCGATCGGATACTGGACGCCCTGGTTCTGGCCGATCGGGCGGCCGAACAGCTTGCGCTCCTTGGCGTAGTTCACCGCCCGCTCGATGAACCACTTGCCGTCACCGATGCACTCCGAGGCGATCAGCACGCGCTCGGCGTTCATGCCGGAGAGGATGTAGCGGAAGCCCTGCCCCTCCTCCCCAATCAGGTTCTCGGCCGACACTTCCATGTTGTCGAAGAACACTTCGGTGCTGTTGTGGTTCATCATCGTGCGGATCGGGCGGATGGTGAGGCCCTTGCCCAGTGCCGAGCGCATGTCGACGAGGAACACCGACAGGCCTTCCGTCTTCTTCTTGGTCTGGTCGCGCGGCGTGGTGCGGGCGAGCAGCAGCATCAGATCGGAATGCTCGGCGCGGCTGGTCCACACCTTCTGCCCGTTCACGACGTAGGTGCTGTTGTCCTTCTTCACCGCCGTGGTGCGAAGGCTCAGCGTATCGGTGCCGCTCGACGGCTCGGTGACGCCGAACGCCTGCAGGCGCAGCTCGCCGGTGGCGATCTTCGGCAGGTAGCGTTCCTTCTGCTCCTTGCTGCCGTGCCGCAGCACCGTGCCCATGATGTACATCTGGGCATGGCAGGCCGCGGCGTTGCAGCCGGCCTTGTGGATCTCCTCGAGCACCGCGCTGGCGGCCGAGATGCCGAGGCCGGCGCCGCCATATTCCTCGGGAATCAGGATCGACAGCCAGCCGGCCTCGGTCAGCGCCTTCACGAAGGCCGTCGGATAGCCGCGCTCGCGGTCGAGATCGCGCCAGTAGGCGCCATCGAACTTCAGGCAGAGCTGGCGAACGGCGTCGCGAATCTCGGGATGCGTCGGAGCGTAGGGATTTTCCATGGCGCGCAAGCTAATGCGCGCCCTCTCCCCATGCAATGCGACCAAGCCGGTCGACCAGCGGCCCGTGGATTTCGGGCCCGAATCCGTCGACCGTGGCGACGCGCAGCGCCGTCACCCCGTCGACCGCGCCCGCTTCCTTGACGATCGCATCCGTGACGAATAAGTCGCGTTCCGCGGTCAGGAATTTCGCAATCGTGGGACGCCAGTCGGAACGCAGCACCGCGAGCGCCGCCATCAGCCCGTAGGCACCCCAATTCGAGACGCCGGCCACCACGAGGTGGTCGCACGAGGTCACGCAGGCGATCTCGGCGCCGTTGGGCACGTGTTGC
>CAIYWM010000585.1 GCA_903929895.1 uncultured Alphaproteobacteria bacterium | reverse complement strand
CGGCGCCAGCGACCGCATCGCCTCGTAGATCGTCATGCCGCCGATCTCGGGATTGATGCCCCAGCCCTGGCCGACCGTGTCAGCCGACCATACGAAGCTTACATCCGCTTCGGCAGGCGACGGCGTGCGGAAGCTTCCCTGCACCCAGTCGCTCGTCGCATTCGCGTCGGAGAGATCGGCATAGGCGATGCGATAGAAGATGGTCTGTGCCGGCGGCAGCCCGTCGAGACGCAGGCGCGAGGTGAAACCGGTCGCCTCGAGGGCGAACGGCCCTTCGATGCGCCGCGCATCGGTGAAGCTCTCCGTCGTCGCATATTCGGCGATCATGCGCGCCGGCCGGTCCGCACGGCTCCAGAGGGTTGCACCGTTTCCCCCGACGTCGCCGGATTGCACACCCTGAAGCAGACGCGGCCGCGCGGCGGCCGCGGTCTGGGCGAATACGCGAGAGGGCAGGGCGGCGAGTGCGCCTGCGCCCTGCAAGGCCCGCCGTCTCGATATCGGCCCCGGTCGTTTCACCATGGCGCAACCTAGCGCGATTTGGCCGGGCGGGGCATACACGGTCCCATGGACTGGAACGACGAAGGCATCGTGCTGGCGGCGCGGTCTCACGGCGAGACGGGCCTCGTCGTATCGTTGCTGACGCGCGAACACGGCCGCCATTCCGGCTTCGTGCCCGGCGGCGTCTCGCGGCGTGCCCGTCCGATCTGGCAGTCCGGTAACCTGGTCGAGGTCGGCTGGCGGGGGCGCCTGCCCGAGCAGCTCGGCAACTATTCGGGTGAACTGCGGGAGCCGCACGCCGCCCGGGCCATGGACGACGCTTCGGAACTGGCCGGACTAGCCGCAGCCTGCGCTGTCATCGATGCCGTCCTGCCAGAGCGCGAACCGCATCCCGCCATGTTCGATGGGTTCCGGGCGTTCCTGGGCTCGCTCGGACATCCCGGCTGGCCCACGATCTATGTCCGGCTCGAATTGGGCCTGCTGCAGGAGCTGGGCTTCGGCCTGGATCTGGAGAAATGCGCGGCCACCGGCTCGACCGAGGATCTGGGCTTTGTCTCGCCCCGGACGGGCCGCGCCGTCTCGCGCGCGGTCGCGGCGCCCTACAAGGAGAAGCTGCTGCCGCTTCCGGGCTTTCTATCCACCGGCGGGCTGCCGTCGGACGAGGACGAGCTGCGCCAGGGCCTGGATTTGACGGGATTCTTCCTGGAGCGGCACGTTTTTTGGCCGCACAACAAGCCCTTGCCTCCCGCACGGTCGAGATTTATGGAATCGCTCCTACGCTAGAAAAATCAGGTCGCGGCTGGAACTGCGGCCCTTCCCCTCGTCACGCTGGTCCATGGCAAAGCGCAATAACGTCGTCCAACTGGCCGAAGTGAAGCCGGTGCAATTCGGAGACGCGCTCCGCGAGCGCTATCTGTCGTATGCGCTGTCGACCATCATGTCGCGGTCGCTGCCGGACGTGCGCGACGGGCTGAAGCCGGTGCATCGCCGGCTGATGTACGCGATGCGCCAGCTGCGACTCGATCCGAACAGCGCCTTCAAGAAGAGCGCCCGCGTCGTCGGCGACGTGATCGGCCAGTATCACCCGCACGGCGACCAGTCGATCTACGACGCTCTGGTGCGCCTCGCCCAGGAATTCGCCGCGCGCTATCCGCTGATCGAGGGGCAGGGCAACTTCGGCAACATCGACGGCGATAACCCCGCCGCGATGCGTTACACCGAGGCCCGCCTCACCGAGGTGGCCGAGGCGTTGCTGGGCGGTATCGACGAGAATGCCGTCGACTTCCGGCCCAACTATGACGGGTCGACCGAAGAGCCGATCGTCCTGCCGGGTGGCTTTCCGAACCTGCTGGCCAATGGGGCCGCCGGCATCGCCGTCGGCATGGCGACCTCCATCCCGCCGCACAATGTCGTCGAGCTCTGCGACGCGCTTCTGCATCTCATCAAGACGCCCATCTCGCGCATCGAGACGCTGGTCGACCTGGTCAAGG
>CAIYWM010000584.1 GCA_903929895.1 uncultured Alphaproteobacteria bacterium | reverse complement strand
GGCCCTTGCGATGCTGGTTCTTCTCTATCTCGTGCCGCTGGCGGACGTTCTCGTCACCAGCGTCACGGATCCCAAGCCGGGCCTCGACAATTTCCTGCTGCTCTTCACCAGCACGTCGGTGCAGAAGACGCTGCTGACGACGCTGCGCATCGCCGCGCTCACCACCTTCGTCGCCCTGCTGCTGGGCTACGTCGTCGCCTACGCGATGCGCGCCGCGAACTCCAGCCAGCAGCGTCTCATGCTGTTCTGCGTCCTCCTGCCCTTCTGGATATCGGTGCTGGTTCGCTCCTTTGCCTGGATCGCCCTGCTCAGCAGCCGCGGGCCGGTGAATGCCGGACTGATGGCCTGGGGCCTGATCGACGAGCCGTTGCCGCTGGTGCGCAACGAGACGGGCGTCCTGATCGGCATGGTCCACGTCATGCTGCCTTATGCGGTGCTGACGCTCTACGCCAACATGCGCGGAATCGACATACGGCTGGTCTCGGCCGCACGCAGCCTCGGCGCCAGCCGGTTCCAGGCGTTCCGCATGGTCTTTCTGCCGCTCACCCGACCCGGCCTGATCGGCGCCGGCACGCTGGTCTTCATCCTGTCGCTCGGCTTCTACGTCACGCCCGCGCTGCTGGGCGGCGGCAAGGTGCTGATGATCGCGGAGTATGTCGCCGTCCAGATCAACGACACGCTGCGCTGGGGATTGGGAACCATGCTGGCCACGACGCTGATGCTGTCGGTGCTGGCCGCGCTGTGGGCGCTCTCCCGCGTCCTCGACGTCAAGCGGCTGTTTGGCGCGTGAGGGGGACACCGTGAACCGGCACCACGCGACCGGGATCGTGATGGCGTTCGCCTGGATGGTGCTGGGCTTCCTCGCCCTGCCCGCCTTTGCCGTCGTGCCGATCTCCTTCACCGACACGCGCTATCTCGCCATGCCGGACGAGCATTGGTCGCTGCAGCACTGGCGCGCCTTCCTGTCGAATCGCGAGTGGCACGACAGCATCTGGCAAAGCCTCTGGATCGCCTGCGTCTCGACACTGGGTGCCGTCGTGGCCGGTACGCTGTGTGCCATCGGCTGCTGGCGCGTCTCATCTCGCTGGTCGGAACGAGTCCGCACCGCGATGATTCTGCCCATGGCCGTGCCCACGATTGTCTATGCCTTGGGCATCTATCGCCTCTATGTCGATCTCGACCTGGTGGGCTCGGCGATCGGCATCGTCTTCGCGCACACGGTGACCGGTCTTCCCTACGTCGTGCTGACCGTCTCGGCCTCCCTCGCCAACATCGATCCCCGGCTCGAACAGGCGGCCCGCGGGCTCGGCGCATCCGTCGGTCAGACCTTGCGCTGGGTGATCGTTCCGAACGTCGTGCCCGGCATCCTGTCGGGCGCGATTTTTGCTTTCATCCATTCGTGGGATGAGCTGATCGTCGTGATCTTCATCGGTGGCCGGGCCTTCTTCACCCTGCCGCGCCGCATGTGGGACGGCATCAACGACAATCTCGACCCCGTCATCGCCGTGGTGGCGACGGGCATGATCCTGTTCACGCTGCTCGTTCTCAGTGCGGAGCTTGCGCTGAGAGCCCGGCGAACGAGGAGCCAGGAGGCTGAATGATGTCCGACGTGCGCGATCGTCAGAATGATATCGAACGGTTCGTCCAGAACACCGAAGGCAAGGTCTACTCCCGCCGCGTGTTCTTCGGCATGTGCGCCGCCCTCGGCATCGCGCCGGTGGCGGCGCGCCTCAGCCCGGCGATGGCCGACCAGAAAGAACTCGTGCTGGTCAACTGGGGCGGCGATGCCGTGCGCGGGATGAAAGCGTCCTTCGTCGATCCTTATCTGAAGAAATTTCCCGACCGCAAGGTTGCGATCGACGGCACCGGCCCTTCCACGAGCCGCATCCGCCTCATGGTCCAGAGCGGCAAGGTCACCTGGGACATCATGGACCGCAACCTCCACACGGCCCTGGAAATCGGACCGGAAGGCATGCTGGAGAAGATCGACTATTCGGTCGTCGACAGGAGCAAGGTGCGCCCGGAACACGCCGTCGAATGGGGCATCGGCAACTACCTCTACGCCATGGTCCTGACCTACAACACCAAGAAGTGGGGCGGCGAGGTTCCGACGAGCTGGAAGGATGTCTGGGACTTCAAGAAGTTCCCGGGCAAGCGGGCCTTTCGCCGCGAGCCCGACGCCGTGCTGGAAGCCGCGCTGATGGCCGACGGCGTGCCCTTCGACAAGATCTACCCGATCGACATGAAGCGCGCCCTCGACATGCACAAGAAGATGAAGGAGCACGCGATCTACTACACGGTCATCGCGGACGGCCAGAATGCCTTTCGCAATGGCGAGGTCCATCTCGGCCAGCTGCTCAATACACGTGCTTGGCCGCTGAAGCAGGATACCAAAGGTCTCTACGACTGGACCTGGAACGAAGGCGTGTCGTGGGGCGCCTGCTGGATGGTGCCAAAGGGCGCCCAGGGCGGAAAGGCCATCTGGGAATTCATCGCCATGACCCAGGATCCCCAGGCACAGGCCGAGCTTCTGAAATCCAACGGCTACGGTCCGGTCAATCCGGAGGCCTACAAGTTCCTCGATGCCGACTGGAACAAGGTCAATCCGGGCGCGCCGGAGAACTATTCGAAGATGCTGCAGGG
>CAIYWM010000583.1 GCA_903929895.1 uncultured Alphaproteobacteria bacterium | reverse complement strand
GTCCTGGCGTGGAATCGGAGACTCGGATGCTGGAGGTGGCAGCGAATGAAGGCGCGCCAGCGTGTCGGCCATCGCCTCCAGCTCGTCCGGCAGGCGCGGCGCCCGGCCCTCGATGAAATCGACGATCAAAGCCCCGCCGGGCAATCCGGGCCGCGGCTCGATCACCTCGTGAAGCTTCGGGGTGCGCCCCGCCGGCGCAAGGTGGCGAAACGCTTCCGCCTGCAGATGCAGTCGCCCCGCCGCCGTCGGATCGTCATCGTAGGCATAGGCGATCCGCGCCAGCCGTCCGTCTTTCAGCCGTACATGCCCGTGCGCCGTCCCGGTCGCCGGCAGAGCCTCGCCCTCGTGCAGGGCGGCGAGGATGTCAGCCACTGCGCGGCAGCTTGCCTTCGTTGAGACGCGGCATCAGCTCGGCGAAGTTGCAGGGGCGGAAGCGGATGTCGAGCTGCTGGCGCAGGATGTCGTCCCAGCCGTCCTTGCAGGCGCCAGTCGAACCGGGCAGCGCGAAAATGTACGTCGCGTTGGCGACGCCCGCGGTGGCGCGGCTCTGCATGGTCGAGGTGCCGATCTTCTGGAAGCTGATCCAGCGGAAGGTTTCGCCGAAGCCTTCGATCTTCTTCTCGAACAGGGCTTCGAGCGCCTCCGGCGTGACGTCGCGGCCGGTGACGCCGGTGCCGCCGGTCGAGATCACGACCTCGATGCTTGGATCGTCGATCCACTTCTTCACCTGCGCGCGGATCAGCGCGACGTCGTCGGTGACGATGGCGCGGTCGGCCAGGACGTGGCCGTCGCGCGCGATGCGCTCGACCAGCGTATCGCCCGACTTGTCGGTCTCGAGCGTGCGCGTGTCGGATACCGTGAGAACGGCGATGTTCACCGGCTTGAAGGGCTTGGTTTCGTCGATGCGGTTCATGGGCTCACTATACTCCAGGGTGCGGCATTCTTCGATGTTCGCCATCGCAAAGCCGATAAGCGGCACCGAAGGATTTTTCTCTGTGCCGCCCGAAAGCCATCAGGACTTTCCATTGACTCTCCAGAGCCGCATTCTAGTGATTGCCGCTCTGAAGTTCGCAAAGCTCGGAGACATCATGACCGACCCCACCGACTGGAAGCATGACGGCGTGCGGGTCATTCCCGCCGGATCGCTCGACACCAACACCGCCCAGACTCCGGGCATGAACCGGGCCGCGGCCATCAATTTCGCCCGCGTCGGCGCCCAGAAACTGTGGGCCGGCACGGTGACCATCCACGCCCACGCCAAGACCGGCGCCCATCATCACGGGCACCTCGAAAGCGTCATCTACGTCGTGAAGGGCCGCGCCCGCATGCGCTGGGGCGACCAGCTCCAGTTCGTCGCCGAGGCCGGCCCTGGCGACTTCATCTACGTGCCGCCCTACGTGCCGCACCAGGAGATCAACGCCTCGGACACCGAGCCGCTGGAATGCGTGCTGGTCCGCTCCGACAACGAGGCGGTGGCGATCAACATCGACATCACCCCGGCCGAGAAGGTCGAGGAAGTCTACTGGGTGGATCCGACGCATCCCCATCCGCACAAACACTGACGCTGCGCGTCAGAGTTTGTGAGGATGCGCGGGCGGCAGCGCATTCAAATGCGCGAGAGCCCGCTCCGTTCAGAATAGATAAGAACTCTTCTTTGAAGGCGGCCCTAACCGGCCGCCTTCTTCCGTTTCGGCCACAGCCCCGCGATCAGCAGCGCGACCGCCACGATGGCGAAGCCGGCCGACAGGTAGCTGTGCAGGAAGATCATCGGGTCGCCGTCCGAGATCGCCAGCGACTGGCGCACCGAGCGCTCGAAGATCGGGCCCAGCACGTAGGCCAGGATGACGATGCCGAGGTCGAAGCCGTGGCGACGCAGCCCGTAGCCGATGAAGCCGAAGATCACCGCGATCACGACGTCGGCCGGATTGCCGCTCGACGAATAGACGCCGATCAGGCAGACCGCGAGGATCATCGGCGTGAGATAGGCGCGCGGGATGTCGAGGATGCGCACGAACAGGCCGATCAGCGGCAGGTTCAGGATCAGCAGCATGATGTTGCCGATATACATGCTGGCCACGACGCCCCAGAAGATCTCGGGCTGACGCTCCAGGATGGTGGGGCCCGGCGTGACGCCGTGGATGATGAACGCGCCGAGCAGCAGCGCCGTCACCGCGTTCGCCGGGATGCCCATGCACAGCAGCGGCACGAAGGCGCCGGCGGTGCCGGCATTGTTGGCCGCCTCGGGTCCCGCAAGTCCCTCGACGGCGCCTTTGCCGAACTCCTCGGGATTCTTCGAGAGCTTGCGCTCCATGCCGTAGGACAGGAACGAGGCCAGCACCGCGCCGCCACCGGGCAGCAGGCCGACGAGGAACCCCATGACCGTGCCGCGCGCGACCGGCCCGACCGAGCGCCTCGCCTCCTCGCGCGAGGGCATGAAGCCCAGCAGGTGCGAGGGGGGCGGCAGGACCTTCATGTCCTCGGGCCTCTGGCGGGCCATGAACAGCACTTCGGACAGGCCGAACAGGCCGATCGCCAGCGGCACGAGACTGATGCCATCGCCCAGCGCCAGGACGCCGAAGGTGAGCCGCGGTGTCATGTTGAGCGGATCGCTGCCGATCGTGCCGAGCAGCAGCCCGAAGGCCGCCATCAGCAGCGCGCGCGGCAGCGAGCCGCTCGACATGTAGGTGACCATGGTGAGGCCCGCGAGCATCAGCATCGCGTATTCGGCAGGGCCGAACTTGATGACCAGCTCGGCGAGCGGCGGCGACAGGAAGGTGATGCCGATGACGCCCACGGTGCCCGCGAAGAACGAACCGATGCCCGCAATGCCCAGCGCCGCGCCGGCGCGGCCCTTGCGCGCCATCTCGTAGCCGTCGAGGCAGGTCACGACCGACGAGGCCTCGCCCGGGATGCGCATCAGCACCGAGGTCACGGTGCCGCCATAGGCCACGCCGTAGTAGATGCCCGACAGCATGATGATGGCTGAGGTCACGTCCATCTTGAACGTGATCGGCAGCAGGATGGCGATGGTGGTGAGCGGTCCCAGTCCCGGCAGGATGCCGACGACGGTGCCGAGGAAAGCGCCGACGAAGCAGTAGAACAGGTTGTCGAGGGACAGCGTGGTGGCGAAGCCACCCAGCAGCGCTTCCATGCGGCGGACCTCAGCGAACGTAGGTGTAGAAGGTACGCTCGATCGGGCCTTCCGGCAGATCGACGCGCAGCAGCCAGCCGAAGCAGACCAGGCCGACGGCGGCGCAGGCGATGCCGTAGCCGATCGAGGCGAACCACGACCGGCGTTCGGCGAAGCGCATGATGATGACCGTCACCGCCACGACCGTGACGACAAAGCCCGCATAGGTCGCGCCGAGCGCGAACACGGCGAAGGTGGCGATGTAGATAGCGAAGGTGCGGTTCGAGTCCTTCGTTGCCTCGACGTCGTCGGTGTCGCCGCCCTCGGTCTCGCCGGCCTGGCCCGGAAAGGCCAGAACGACGAGGGAGAGCGCCACGCAGATGCCGGCCATGAGCTGCGGGAAGAAGCCGGGGCCGGGACCATCGAAGCCCCAGCTGTCCAGTTCCATCGCCTTCCACAGGCCGACCAGCGACGCAGCCAGCAGGCCGAGCGTGGCGATCCGCGTGCCGCCCAGTCGACCGCCGAGAAGCCTGATCATGCCGGCTTCTTGGCCATGCCGGTTTCCTTGAGGATGGGCACCAGCTCCACCTCGATCTTCTTCAGCAGCGCGCCATATTCCTTGCCGTCGCGATAGACGGCCTGGATCCCGAGCTTGGTGATCTGGCTGGTCACCGATTCGTCCTTCATGACGTCGGCCAGCGCCTTGTCCATGCGCTCCTTGATCGCCGGATCGACGCCCGTCGGGAAGGCGTAGCCGAACGGGCCGTTGCTGACGGCATCGTAGCCCAGCTCGCGCAGCGTCTTGACGTCCGGATAGTCGGGCCAGCGCGCCTCGGCGGCCGAGGCGAGGAAGCGCAGCTTGCCCGCCTCGATCTGCGGCCGCATTTCCGTGACCGTTTGAATGACGGCGTCGACATGGCCGCCGATGGCCGCCGTCACCGATTCGACACCACCCGGGAAGACGACCCAGCGCAGCTTGGCGCCGCTCAGCTTGGCGAGCTGGAACATCGCCACCACGTTGGTGACGTTGTTGGAGGCGTAGGTGAGCTGCTTCTGCTTGCCCTGATTGACGAGGTCCTCGATCGACTTGATGGGGCCGTCGGCCTTGGCACCGATCCCGTAGCGCAGCGCCGCGACCTGGCCGATGATGTCGAACGCCTTCCAGGGCTCATAGGCGACGTTCATCATGTTCGGCACGGCGATATGGCTCGAGATTGCGACGAGACCGATCGTGTGACCGTCGGGCGCCGACTGTGCGAGCGTCGTCGGACCGAGCGCGCCCGCGCCGCCGACCACGTTCTTCACGATGACGGTCGCGTTCAGCCGCTTCTCGAGCGCCTGCGCGATGATGCGCGCGGTGAGATCGGTCGAGGCGCCCGGCGCATTGGGATTGATCAGCGAGATCTCGCGGGCCGGCCATTTGCTCGACTGAGCGATGGCCGGCGCGGCCGCGGTCATGGCAGCGAGGGCGGTGCCGCCCTTCAATACGGTTCTACGAAGCATCCTGTTTGCCTCCCTTTTTTTTGTAGGAGAGGACAGTGCTTGCCGGGCCCGCTTCAGGTCAAGTGAGACGTGCCGGTACGCGAACCCTCAGGAGGCGGCGCGCACCTCGGCCGAGCGATCCCAGATGTTGGGCTGCTCGCGGTTCGTATAGCCCGACACGAACAGATTGGGCTGGCCCGTCTTCACGTCGAACGTGTGCCGACGCACCGCGCCGATATTGCCGCCATAGACATGGATGCTGATCGAGCCGCGGTCGTCGAGCGCGTTGGTGACCTGATGGATGTCGCCCTTGGGATTGCGCGGCGCCGGCACCAGCACCTCGACGTCGCCCGGCTCGAGCTTGGTGAGCTCGCCCGGCACCAGCACGCCGGTCTCGGGATGGCGCGTGAAGGCCAGCGAGGTCTCCGAGCCGCGCAGCATGCCCACCAGGCCCCACATCTCGTGATCGTGCACCGGCGTGTTGGCTTTCGGCGCCCAGACGAAGCTCACGACGCAGAAGCGCTCGAACGGATCGCACCACAGCAGGTTCTGCGCATAGCCGTGCGCCGGCACCTTGGCCGCCTGCTCGGGCAGCCAGTCGTCGTGCTTCACCAGCTCGCCCAGGAGCTTCGCGCCGACTTCGACGACCGCGTTCTCGTCCTTGTCCTGCCAGGCGCCACCGGTGAGGGAAGTCATGTCGCCGATGAAGCGACGCAGGCGATCGAT
>CAIYWM010000582.1 GCA_903929895.1 uncultured Alphaproteobacteria bacterium | reverse complement strand
TGTGTCAGAATCCAGCTTTTCCAGCGGCCTGCTAGAGGCCGTAAAGCTTCGTCGGCGTGTCGATCAGGATGGTGCGTCGCATAGCCTCGTTCGGCTCCCAGTCCTCGAAGGTTCTGAGCGTGATCGGATAGGTCGTGACGCGATTGAGGTCGGTGTCGGTGTGCGGCCAGTCGCTGCCCCACATCAGCCGCTCGGGGCCGAAAGCGTCGAGCAGCATCGGGGCGGCCTGGCGGGCGCGCTCCGGGCCGACACGATAGGCGCCGCACATCACGACGAAGACGCGGCCGGTTTTCGCACTCTCCAGCAGGGCCTTGAAGCCGGGATCGCGCGCGGGTCCCTGGGTACGGTCGAACATGCCGTAGTGCGGGACCACGACCTTGTGGCCGCCGTCCAGCAGGAACGGCAGCATCTCGAGCAGGCGTTTGCTCTCGACATAGAGATGGATCGGCCAGTCCCGCTTCAGCGCCTCGCCCAGCATCTCGTGATAGGCGGACCATTGCGGGGTCGGCAGGCCGAAGATCGGGAAGCGCAGGCCGCGAACGCCGATCCGTGCCATCTCCTCCCACTCTTCGGGCCGCGTTTCGATCGACGGTGAGATCCACGGCACGCCGCGGAAGCACTGCGGCGCGGCCTTGAGTGCGTCGAACAGATAGGAATTGTCGTATCCCAGGAACGACGGCTGCAGCAGCACCGTCCGGCCGACGCCGTTGGCTTCGGCCAACTTCAGCAGTGTCTCCCAGGACGCGTCGTAGGCCGGCGCATAACGCGCATCGACGGCGAGCTTCAGCCCGCGCACGAAGGCGTGGGTGTGCGCGTCGATCCAGGGAGGGGGCGCCGCGCGGGCCGGGAACGTCGCTGCCGCCAGCGCCATCGGCGCCAGCGCGCGACGGGTGACCCTCACGGTGGCAGCGTCGCGTCGCGCGACGTCTCGCGGAAGGTGAGGAGCGTGGCGATGGAGATGGCGGCGGCGCCCATGAACAGCCAGGCCGGGCTCAGGTCCATCTCCGTGCGGGCCACCAGCCAGGCCGCCGTGAGGGGCGTCAGCCCGCCGATCACGCCGAAGGCGATGTTGTAGCCCAGCGAAATGGCGGTGCAGCGGACACGGCCCGCCACCGCCTCGGTCAGGAGGGAGGGGATGATGCCGAGGCCCATGCCGGCCGGCACCACCAGAGCGAGTTGTCCCAGCAGGATCAGCCTCGGATCGGGGTGATGCATCAGCCACAGGAGCGGCAGCGCGCCGACGAAGCCCAGGATCATTGCCGCGAACATCAGCGGTCGGCGGCCCAGGCGGTCCGACAGCCAGCCGGACAGGAGCATCACCGGGAGCAGGAAGACCATGCTGACGGTATTGATCTCCAGGGCGCGCGCCGGTGCGATGCCATCGACGGTCTGAAGCCAGGTCACCACGTAGAGGAACATCAGGTAGAAGCCGACGGCGTTGAAGATCGTGATGCCGGCCACGCGCATCACGGCGCGGCCGTGATGGCGCAGCGTCTCGACCAGCGGCGAGCCGTGGCCCGATTTTGGCGGCGCGTCCTCGACGATGACCTGGCGGATCCACCACCCGGCGACGCCCAGAAGCAGGCCGAGCAGGAACGGTACGCGCCAGCCCCAGGTCGCCAGTGCTTCCGGCGGCAGGAGGGCGGCAAAGACCGCACCGATTCCGGAGCCCAGGAGGAAGCCGCCGGTGGCGGCCAGCGAGCAGAAGCTGCCGACCAGGCCGCGCCGACCGGGCGGGGCCTGCTCGACCAGGAAGACCATCGAGGTGGTGGCCTCGCCGCCGACCGACAGGCCCTGGATCATGCGCAGCAGCGTGAGCAGGATGGGCGCCGCCATGCCGAGCGTCTCGTAGCCCGGCAGCAGGCCCACGAGGAAAGTGGGGAGCGCCATGGCGGCGATCGAGAAGGTCAGGGCGGCACGCCTGCCGAGCCGGTCGCCGATATGGCCGACCACGATGCCGCCCAGCGGGCGCATCAGATAGCCCAGCGCGAAGATGCCGAAGGCGGCCAGGACCTGCGCCACTGGATTTTCGGCGGGGAAGAAGACACGACCGATCGTGGCAGCGAAGTAGCCGTAGATCGCGAAATCGTACCATTCGAGCAGGTTGCCGATGGTACCGGCCGCAACGATGCGGCGAGTGCTGGTAGGGCTCATCTCGCCGGACTATGCCACGAGACGAGCGGCAGGCATTACTTCTTCGAAGCGTCCGCGGGCTGGGCGTCGGGCATCCCGGTCCTGTCACGAAACGAAGCCGTTGCGACCAGGGAAATCGCCGCTGCCCCCATGATGAGGAAGGCGGGGCTGAGGTCGTTCCCCGTGCGGTGGATCAGCCAGGTCGCCGCGAGCGGCGCGAGACCACCCAGGATACCGGCCGGAAGATTAAAGCCGAGTGCCACCGCCGTGCAGCGGATCGGGGCGGGCGTCGCTTCCACCATGAAGGCCGGTTCGATGCCGAATACGATGCCGATGATCAGAACGAAGCCCAGTTCGCCGGCGAGGACCAGGACGGGATCGGCGTGGTGCATGAGCCAGAGCAGAGGGAACGCGCCCACCAGGGCCGCCACCATCCCGCCGAGGAGCAGTTTCCGCCGGCCGATCCGGTCGCTCAACCAGCCTGCGGAAAGGTAGATCGGGAGAGCCGCAGCCATCGCGATCGAACTGAAGCCGAGGGCGCGCACCGGCGAGACCCCATCGATGAGCTGCAGCCAGCTCACCAGGTAGAGGAAGATGACGAAAAACGTCACGGTGCCCAGCGCACCCATGCACGCCAGGCGCGCCACCAGCCAGAGATGGTGTTTGAACACCTCCCGCACGGGAGTCTCCACAATGCCGGTGTCCCGGGGCGGCTCGGGCACGCCCCGGCGCAGCCAGAGGCCCATCAACCCGACCGGAAGGCCGAGCAGGAACGGCAGCCTCCAGCCCCAGTCCTGCAGAACCTCCGGCGGCATCACGGCGGTGAGGAGCACACCGGCTACAGATCCGAGGAGGAGGCCGGCCGCGTTGCCGCCGGTCGCCATCGCGCCGGCCAGGCCACGCTTCTGCGCGCCGGCATGCTCGATCATGAAGATGAAGGCGGTCGGGCACTCGCCGCCGAGCGACAGGCCCTGCACCATGCGCAGAGCCGTCAGGATCAGGGGAGCCGCCATTCCCAGGGTCTCGTAGCCGGGCAGGATACCGACGAGGAAGGTCGAGAAGGCCATCGCCGTCATCGAGACGGTGAGCGCGGCGCGCCGGCCGTAGCGGTCGCCGATGCTGCCCGACAGGAGGCTCCCCAGCGGCCGCATCAGGCAGCCGATCGCGAACACGCCGAAGGTGGAGAGCAACTGCGCCAGCGGATCCTGGTGCGGGAAGAAGGTCTGGCCGATCGTGATCGCGAAATAGCCGTAGATCGCGAAATCGAACCATTCGAGGACGTTGCCGATCGCGCCGGCGCCGATGATGCGGGTCTTCTCGGGTAACATCGTCGGCCTCGGCTTGATGGGCGTCAGTTGCCCTTCTTCTCGATGTTCCAGAATACCGGAATGGGACTTGTCACGATACCGCTCAGACGGTCCGAGCGCGTCGCCGTCGGCAACGTGTACTGGCCGAGCGGAACGTGAGTGCCATAGGTGATGGCGCGCGCCTGCAGCTCGGCCGCGATCTTCTTGCGGCTCTCGAGATCGGGCGCTCGCGCGAAGGCGTCGCGCAGCCTCTCGACCTCGGCGTCGCAGGGCCAGCCGAAATTGGCCTTGTCGCACGAGGCGGTGAGCATGCTGTTGGTCAGAGGATTCATCATGTCGACCGACAGCCAGGCGGTCATGAAGCCGTTCCAGCCGCCATCCTGCGGCGGCGTTTTGCGCAGGCGCCGCGCGACGATGGCCTGGAAGTCGAGCGGCACCATCTGCACCTTGAAGCCGCCCTTTTCGAGCAGGTCCTTGGCGATCGGTCCGGCATTGGTGAGCACCGCGATGTCGGTGGTGTGCAGCATCACGATCGGCGTGCCGTCATAGCCCGCCTCCTTCAGCAGCTCCCTCGACTTGGCGAAGTTGCCCCGCACCAGGCCTTCCATGCCGGCATTGGATTCGAGCGGCGTGCCGCAGACGAACATGGCATCGCAGGTCTGGTAGTACTTCTCGTCGCCGATCACGCCCTGCAGGAACGCCTTCTGGTCGAAGGCGTATTCCGCGGCGCGCCGCACCTTCTCGTTGTCGAACGGCGGGACGACCGTGTTCCACCGGAAGACGTACTGGGCGCCGATCTTGTTGTAGACCTCGAGCCTGATGTTCTTGTCGGCCAGCAGCAGCGGCTTCAGGTCATGCGGCGGCGCCTCGATATAATCGATCTCGCCGGCCAGCAGGGCGTTCACCGCGGTCTGGTGATCGGGGATGGCCAGCCACTCGACCCGATCGACCTTGGCGACCTTGCCGCCGGCCAGGCCGGAGGCGGGCTCGGCGCGCGGCTTGTAGTCGGGGTTCTTCACATAGACGGTCTTGTCGCCGGGCTTCCACTCGTCGGCCTTGAAGATGAAGGGGCCGGAGCCGATGAACTCGGAGATCTGCTTGGCGGGATCGGTGTCGGCGATGCGCTTGGGCATCATCAGCGGGGTCGACCCGCCGGGCTTGGCGAGCGAATCGATCAGCAGCCCGTAGGGCTCCTTCAGCACGATCTTGAACGTCTTGTCGTTCACCGGCTCGAAGGACGAGACGAAGCTGAGCATCTTCACGCCGGTCGAATCGCACGCACCCCAGCGCTTCAGCGAGGCGATGCAGTCCTCGGCCGTGACCGGCTTGCCGTCATGCCACTTGAGCCCATCGCGCAGCGTGAAGGTATAGGTGAGCTTGTCGTCGCTCAGGGTCCAGGTGTCGACCATCTGAGGCTGCGGCTGCAGCTTCTCGTCCATCGCGAACAGCGTGTCCCACACCATGTAGCCGTGGTTGCGCACGATGTTGGCGGTCGTCCAGATCGGGTCGAGGACCTTGAGGTCCGAATGCATCACCGCCTTGATGGTCTTCGTCTGGGCGAAAGCGGGCGAGGCGAGGAGGAGGGCGGCGGCGGAGCCCGCCGCCAGCAGATTGCGAAGGCGCATCGGATCAGGCCTGCCAGCGGGAGGTGGCGCGCTCGCCCGGCGCGATCTCGGCCTCGGACGGGGCCTGGACCTTCGACATGTGCCCGTAGCGCTGGGCGGCGAACCACAGCGCATAGTCGCCGAACTTGATCGGCGGATACTTGGCCGGCGTCTCGGCCGACTGGCAGGACGGCAGGCACTCGATCATCGTGTCGTGGTCGGGATCGCAGAAGAAGGGGATGGCGTAGCGG
>CAIYWM010000581.1 GCA_903929895.1 uncultured Alphaproteobacteria bacterium | reverse complement strand
TGTTCGCCTCATAGGCGTGGACCTGGGAATCGATGATCGGCATGGGTTTCCTTCCTTTTTGTTTTGTCGTCCTGAGCAGAGCGAAGGACCTGACGGAGCGACCAGCGGAGATGAAGCTGACGTGAGATCCTTCGCTGCGCTCAGGATGACAATGGTTACTTCTTCTTCCGTTCCGTCACAGGCACGGTGACTTCGGTGGCGCGCAACTGCAGCAGCTCGTCCGCCTTCAATCCAAGCAACTCACCCAGCACCGCATCGGTGTGCTGCCCCAGGGTCGGCGCCGGGCGCTTGATCTCCGACTTGCCGCCGGTGTGGAGGCGGATGGGCGAGATCGGCACGCGGGTCTTGCCGCGGCGTGGATGCTCGACATCGACCCAGAAGCCGCGCGCTTCGAGATGCGGGTCGTAGGCGACCTCGCGCGCGGTCTTCACCGGGGCGCAGGGGACACGCGCCTCGGTGAGGGCGGCCAACACCTCGTCCTTGGTCATGGGCAAGGTCCAGGCGCCGACCGCATCGTCGATCATGTCCATGTTCTTCGCCCGGCCTGGCGTGGTCGCGAGCTCGGGGTCTGCGAGCCAGTCTTCGCGGCCCAGCATCTCGCACATCGATACCCAGTGCCGCTCCGCCGAGGTGAAGATCGCGACATAGCCGTCACGGCAGCGATAGGTGTTGTAGGGCGCCATGGCGAGTGCCGGGTGCCGGTTGCCGGTACGGTCGGGCACGTTCTTGTCGCCGTCCATCACCGCGCCCAGCGCCGAGGCGATCGATATCGCGCCGGCCTCGTGCATGGCGACCTCGACCCTCTGGCCCTTGCCGGTGCGTTCACGTTGCACCAGCGCGCCTAAAATGCCGGCGCAGAGATGGATGCCCGCGAGGAAGTCGCAGACCGCGGCGCCGGCCTTGGTCGGCGGCCCGTCGGCGTCGCCGGTGGCGTTGGTGATGCCGCTCATCGCCTGGATGGTGACGTCCATCGCGGCGAGGTCGCGATAGGGGCCGTCGAGGCCGAAACCCGAGCTGCCGCCATAGACCAGGCGCGGGTTGAGCTTGCTCAGCACCTCGTAGCCGAGGCCGAGCCGGTCCATGACGCCAGCGGCGAAATTCTCGATCAGCACGTCGGCCTTGGCGACCAGCTCGAGGAAAATCTCCTTGCCGCGCGGCTGCTTGAAATCAAGGACCACCGACTCCTTGTTGGAGTTCAGCATGACCAGCGGGTAGGGCTCGACCTCGCGCTTGCGGCGGCGCACCACGTCGCCCTCCGGCGGCTCGATCTTGAGCACGCGGGCGCCCATGAAGGCGAGCTGCAGGCCGCAATAGGGGCCATTGTAGATCTGCCCGAGATCGAGGACGAGCATCCCGTCGAGCGGTCGTCGAATCTGGGGCTGGATGGTCATGGCGCTTTCTCCGATCGTTCCCCGGACTGTAACGCGATCCGGCGGTGCGGGGAGGGCCGAGTGCATCTGCGGTCCGTTGTGCGAGCGGAAAAGGCGCTTTAGGGTCGCCGCCATGAGCACCATCACGCGTATCGACGTCGGCCCGCGCATGAGCGAGGCCGTCATCCTGGGCAACCGCATCCACTGCTCGGGCATGATCCCCGAGGATACGGGCCTCGATATCACCGGCCAGGTCCGGCAGGCGCTGGCCGAGATCGACTCGCTGCTGGCCAAGGGCGGCAGCGACAAGTCGAAGATCCTGACGGCCACGATCTGGCTGAGCGACATCTCCGATTTTGCCGCCATGAACAAAGTTTGGGACGCCTGGGTCGCGCCCGGCCACACCCCCGCCCGGGCCACGGTCCAGGCGCGGCTGAACGACCCGGACATGAAGGTCGAAATCATGGTCGTCGCGGCGATCTAGCCTCTGCTAAGGTCCCGCCCGCTTTTGAAGTTTCTTCGAGGAGAGAGAATATGAGCATCAAGCGCATCAACGTCGGCGCCCGCATGAGCAGCGCCGTGGTCCATGGCGACACGGTCTATCTCGCCGGCCTCACCGCCGACGACGCCAAGGCCGACGTCAAGGGCCAGACCAAGCAGATCCTCGCCAAGGTCGACAAGTTCCTGGCCGAGGCCGGCACCGACAAGTCGAAGGTGCTGTCGGCCAACATCTGGCTGACGGACATCTCGACCTGGAGCCAGATGAACGAGGTGTGGGACGCCTGGGTCTCCCCCGGCAACACCCCGGCCCGCGCCACCGTCGAAGCCAAGCTCGCCGCTCCTGGCCTCTCGGTCGAGATCATGATCCAGGCCGCCAAGTAAGGCGCGTCTGCTTCAATGGAAAAGGGCCGGCATTCGCCGGCCCTTTTTCTTTGGGCGTTCCTTCCGGCCCCCCGATCCTGCCGCCCTCTTGCTGGTTCGCCGACTAATCGGCCGCGTTCATCGAGTACCCTCGGTCGGCCTCTGTTCCTCTCCGGGATACCTCTGTTCCTCTCCGGGAAGCATGACATCCCATCAGCGGAGTCACTGTCGCTGACAGCCAGCCGGAGGTAAGGACATGGCGAACGAAGCAAGCGCGACCGGAAAAATTTTCCAGATCACGTCGGACGGCGCGGACATTACGGGGTTCGATCCGGCACGGGACAAGCTCGATCTTGGCCCCGTCACCGTACACAACGGCATTATCGTCGATACCCCGACCGGCGTCGGGATCATGAATCCGTGGTCGGGCGAGGTCGCCGTTGTCGTTGGCGTTTCGCTCGGTCAACTCACGATCGACAACTTCGTGCCGGTCATCAACGATCATCTGCGCGAATGCTTGTCTGGCGCGCTCGCCTGGGAACACGGAATCGCGGCGAACGACCATACTGTCTATGCGCGCTCCCACGAGATCGGCCAGATCGACCGGGTCCCCTTCAACCCCGCCACCGACACCGTGGACTTCCGCTACTTCGGCACCCGCGAACAGATCTATATGACCGACAATCCCGAAGGAGTGGTCATCTCCAATTCGGGAACGGGTCAGGCGTTGATCCTGCTGGGGGTCACGACCGCTGATCTGAAAGTGGAGAATTTCCTGTTCTATTTTGCCGAGGTCCGCGAGGACCGCGTTGCCCTGTAACTCGGCTTCGGTTCGGTTCCGGATTCGCAGATCAAGCCGCAAGGCGTGCCGGTCGCCGGCACGAACAACTGGCCGACGGGCACGGGTAACGGCGCGCCTCCCTCCGGTCAGGCCGGAACGACGACCATCATCGACTGGCACTATGGCATCAATACCGCCATCGCCTTCGATCCGTCGAAGGACAAGCTCGATTTCGGCTGGTTCAAGGCCAGCGAATTCTCGGTCAAAGAGGTCGATGGTTCGACGGTCATCAGCATCGAGGGCAACCGCCAGACCTACGTCTTGACGGGCGTGTCGCTCGCTGAACTGGACCATAACAACATCGCTGCCCGCGACGCCACGGCGCGCGCGGAATGGCAGCAGCTGATCGATTCGGCCGAGGGACCTGCGGCCGTCGTGCCGCAATTCTCGATCGCCAACGGCACCCTCGCCGAGGGTAGTGCCGGCAAGAGCCAGATGGTCTTCACCGTCACGCTTTCGCAGGCAGCGACCGCCCCAGTTTCGGTCGGCTATACGACCGTGAACGGTACGGCCATTGCCGGCCAGGACTATGCATCGGTTGTCGGTACGCTGACGTTCGCGGCAGGCGAGACTGCCAAGACAGTGAGCGTCGACATTCTGGGCGATACCCTCGTCGAGACCAACGAGACTTTCTCCCTGTCGTTGTCGTCGCCCACGGGAGCCACGATTGCCAGGGGGCAGGCCACGGGCACCATCGTCAACGACGATATCGATACGCAGCCCGCCACGCTGCCGGCCATCTCCATCGCCGACCTGTCGACCAGGGAGGGTAACGGCGAGCACAACCATTTCATGTTCGTCGTGACGCTGGACAAGGCATCGTCCGTGCCGGTGACGGTCCAGTACAAGACCGTCGATGGCAGCGCGGCCGGCGGCGTGGACTACACGGCTTCCACGGGGACGGTG
>CAIYWM010000580.1 GCA_903929895.1 uncultured Alphaproteobacteria bacterium | reverse complement strand
CCGGCATTCCCGAGGGAGATCCCGATCGACTCGTCGACCGACTTGCCGGACTGCAGCTCTTCGCGATGGCGGTTGACGATGAAGACGGCGTAGTCGATGCCGACACCAAGGCCAATCATCGTGGCGAGGATCGGTGCAATCGACGAGACCGAGAGCGCGGCGGAGGCCAGCTGGATCGTCAGGAGCCCGAGGGAGAGTCCCGCGATCGCGCTGATCAGCGGCGACACCATCGCGAGAATGGTCCCGAACGTGACCAGCAGGATGATGATCGCCGCGAGGATGCCCAGCCCCTCGGAGATGTCCTGGCCGGGATTCTCCTCCTGTGCAGCAGGCGTGCCGGCATAGGCGACGGTGAGTCCCTTGGTGTCGGCGACCGGCGCCATCGCGTCCTGCAGGTGATGCCACGTGGCCGGGGTGACGTCGTTGACACCGAGGTTGTAGGTAAGGCCGATGACGGCCGTCGACTTGTCGGCCGAGATCTCACCGCCGGCGCCGTACGGATCCTTGACTGCCGACATGCGCGGCAGCGTGCGAAGGTCCTTGATCGCAGCCTGGATGACCTTCTTGTTGGCGGCATCCTCGACGGCACCGGGGGCACCCGTAACCACGACCTGGCCGGTCAGGCCCTTGCCGGTCGGGAAGGCCTTGTTGGCCAGATCGGCGCCCGACTGCGCGCCCGTGCCGGGTACGGTCAGGTCGGCGTTGGCATGACCGCCGGCGAGGGTGGCGGCACTGGCGACGCCCGCAAGGAGCACGATCCAGAGGATCGTCGTGACCCAGCGGTGGCGTGCGCACAGCATTCCGAGGCGTCCAACCATGCCGGAGATTGTACTGGCGCCATGATCGTCCTCGTCCGGCAGACGCCAGCACGTATGCTTCCGGGCATCATGCCCGGGAGGAGCACCGTGAGCCTGTTCGAGATCCGCAAGATCGCCACGTACACCGAGGAGATCCACCACGACTTCGGCCCCGCGCCCGCGCAGCCGGCCCGCAAGGGCGCCGTGATGGCCGTCGTCACGAACCCGTACGTCAACCAGTACGTCGAAGACCTGAGCCCGGCGATGGACGAGCTGAAGGCACTCGGCGAGAAGCTCGGCGCGATTCTGATCGACCATCTGGGCGGCGACGCGAGCGCGATCGAGGGCTACGGCAAGGGAGCAATTGTCGGCAGCAATGGCGAGATCGAGCATGGCGCCATGTGGCACATCCCCGGCGGTGGTGGCATGCGCGCCGCGATTGGCGGCGGCACCTCCATCGTGCCTTCCACGAAGAAGGTTGGCCCCGTCGGCTCACGCATCGATATTCCGCTCACGCATATCGAATGGTCGTACGTGGGCAGTCACTACGACGCGATCGAAGTCGGCGTGCCCGACGGTCCGCGCGAGAACGAGATGGTGCTGATTCTCGCGATGGCCACGACGGGGCGCGTGCACGCCCGTCTGGCGTCGGGCTTCTCGCTCGAGGATCGCGGCAAGCCGGGCGTGCCGGCATGAGAATCGCCTTCATCGGCCTCGGCCGCATGGGCTGGCACCTCGCCGGCCACCTGGCGACGGCCGGCCACGAGCTGTCGGTGTTCGACATCGATCCCGATGCCGGTGCGCGCTGGGCCACGGAGTTCTCCGGCACCGCAGCCGGCTCGATTGAAGAGGCCGTGCGCGACTGCAGCGTGG
>CAIYWM010000579.1 GCA_903929895.1 uncultured Alphaproteobacteria bacterium | reverse complement strand
GCCCGGCCAGCGCGGCCGTGCCGCGCAACTTCATGTCGCTGTAGGTGAGGAGATTGTTCACCAGGAAGTTCGAGGTCATGGCGATGACAGTCGCTACCGACTGGGCGGCCTCGAATCCGAGCCCAGCCAGCATGCAGATCCGCAGGACCACTAGGTGGATTGCGAGGCCGATGGCGCCGACAATCATGAAGAACAGGAAACGGACCGAGACGGTGCCGCCCGTCATCCGGTGCAGCAGGAGCCCGAGGAAGTCGAGGATGGCCCGGGTGTCGAACTTGGAAAGGCCTTCCTGCCGGGAGCGGAAACGGTAGGCGACCTCGGCCACGCGCATCTGCCCGCGGGTGCTGGCCAGGATATCGAGCAGGATCTTGAAGCCCGAGGGGACCAGGCTGGAGGCCACGGCCTCGAAGACCTCACGCTTCAGCATGAAGAAGCCGCTCATCGGATCGGAGACCTGCCGGCCGATGATGAAGGCCGCAAGGCGGGTGGCGACACGGCTGGCGAAGGCCCGCCGGGCCGAGAATCCGCCTTCGCTGCTGCCCTCGCCCACGAAGCGGCTGCCGATCACGATGTCGGCGTCGTCCTTCTGCAGTGTCGCCAACATGGCAGGAAGGATGGTCTCGTCATGCTGGAGGTCGGCATCCATGACCGCGACGTAGGGGGCGGCCGAGCTGAGGGCTCCCTCGATGCAGGCGCCGGCCAGCCCGCGACGGCCGACGCGCCGGATACAGCGCACGCGGACATCGTCCATGGCCAGTTGCTTGGCCACCTTCCAGGTGCCGTCGGGGCTGTCGTCGTCGACGAAGACGACCTCCCACGCGATGTCGCCCATCGCCTTGTCGAGCAGGCCCACTAGGCGCGGCAGGTTCTGCGATTCGTTGAAGGTCGGAACGACGACCGACACTGTCGGGGAGAAAGATTGCATCCAGCCTCACTATATTGCGGTGGCAGGCCCGATCCTAACGAGATTTGCGAGGTAGATCGGCCTTGTATGCCCGGTCCGGGTCCCTAGACTTCCGCCAGATTTTCTAGCAGCCGGTGGCATTGGATGGGTCGATCGATTTGGGGAGCGGACAGCGGCTCCGACCGTCTCCTGGCGTTGTTGCCGAAGCTGTGCATCGGGCTCGTCGTCGTCCTGACGGTCGGTTACACGATCGCCGGCGCGATCGTCCGGCCCAACATGTATTCCGACAGCGGCTGGGGATTCGTCGGCTGGTATACCCAGGACCGCGCCACGTCCTTTAACCATTCGCTCGGGCCCGACCACGCTGATATCTCGCGTGAAGTCGAAGCCTTCATGAGCACCTGGACGCCGGGGCAGCACGTTCTTCCTGGGCTGCTGGAGAAGCTCGGCATGTCCCTGGGCATGGCGATCATCATCGTCGTTGCGATCTTCACCGTGTTGGGAGCGGTCGGCTGGTTCGCCCTCTATCGGGCATTCGGCTTCCCGCTGCAGACAAGCTCGATCGCGCTGGCGATCATTGCCTGTACGAGGTCTTTCAACCTGTCCTTCACGAACTATTCCGGTGGCGAAGTGCTGCTGTTCGGCGTGGCGCCCTGGTTCGTTCTCATGGCCTGGAAGCTGCGGGAACTCAGGTGGTTCGCGGTACTGCCGCTTCTCGCGGGAACTGCGGTCATGGTGTTCGTCAAGCTGAGCGGCATCGTCATCGCTGCCGCCGTCGTCGGAGGCTCGGCGATCTGCGGCAAAGATGCTTGGCGCAGAAGAGACACGGTCCGCAAGCTGGTCGTGGCCGCGGTCACGATTGTCCTGATGGGCTCCATCTTCTACGTCTCCTGGTACATGCGAGGGGCGACGGCGGCCTCCATCTCGGCGGAGATCCATCGCGACGGACTGCTTTTCTACATGGCCTTCGGCGTCGGCAGCCTGTGGAGCTCCGCCCTCTCGCTGCTCGACCTCTCCAACTACCTGTTCCTCAATCCAGGCCGGCAGCTCCTGCAATCGGGCGACGCGATGGCCTATGCCTTCTTCCCAGTCGCCCTGGTGACGTACACGATCACCTGGATGCGGCTTCGCCATGCCTACGGTGAGTATCTGCGTTTCACCTATTCGATCTCGGCTGCAGTCCTTGCCTTCTTCCTGCTCATGTGGCTGACGGGCGCATCGATCAGCTTCGAGGAACGCCACTTCCGAATCCCGTCGCTTCTGCTTTTCGTCGGTGTCGTGCAAGTCTTCACCGCCAGCCGGTCATGGCTGATGCGCATTTCCTTCGCCGCGGTGGCG
>CAIYWM010000578.1 GCA_903929895.1 uncultured Alphaproteobacteria bacterium | reverse complement strand
TGGCCCGACCTGTGGCTCGGCCTCTTCACCACCAATCCCGGCGCGCTGGCCTCGGGCCGCCACTATCTCAGCATCGTCGGGCCGGCCTACGGCTTCTTCGGCCTGGCCATGGCGCTCTACTTCGCCTCGCAGGGCACCGGCGAGATGATCTGGCCGGTCGCCGCCAATCTCACGCGCATCACCATCGCGGGTGGCGGCAGCCTGCTGGCCCTCGACCATTTCGGCTGGGGCGTCTCGGGCCTCTACACCTGCGTGGCGCTGGGCATCGTGGCTTTCTCGGCCGTGCTCGCCTTCTCGACGACTCGGCGGGCCTGGACCGGCCGAGCCTAAGGAGCCGCTCGCAGCCTCAGGTCCGCGCGGTTGCTTGTCCACAAATTGGCGGCCTGGCTTGATCTGGATCATTCAGGGATCGGATTGGCAGACTTCAACTTCCATGCTCACTTTGGCATCGGTTCGAAGTCCCCTTCCAGGATTGCAAAGATGAAGAAGAAGAGTCGTGCCCGCGTGACCACCAGGCGTTCCGTGAAGCAGGGAGACACCGCAGTGCTGGGGTCGTCCCGTTCCATCGAGGAGTCGGTCGAGAACGATGCGATTCAGGCAGCGGAGCACTCCCGGGAAATCGCCGTTCGGGACATACTTGGCCTGATGGCTCCCGACCGGACTCACCAGCTGGCCGATGCACTCCAGGCGATCATGGCGGGGGCCTCGCCTGACGATGCGATAGCCCTGAAGCGCGCCCTGCAGACTACCGAAGCAGAGCAGGCTCTCGCGGGGCCCAATCCCGATGAAGAACTGGCGGATGACTGGCGACAGGGCGGCTATCCCTATCGCAATCTCATGCTTCGCAAGAGCTGCGAGAAAGCCAAGTACGGGCTGCAGGTGGAACTGCTGAAGCTGCAGAGCTGGACAAAGGAGCAGAAGCAGAAGGTCGTCATTCTCTTCGAAGGCCGCGACGCCGCCGGCAAGGGAGGCGCGATCAAGCGGTTCATGGAGCATCTGAACCCTCGCGGCGCGCGCGTCGTTGCGCTGGAGAAGCCATCGGAAGCCGAGCGCGGCCAATGGTATTTCCAGCGCTATGTGCAGCAACTTCCCACGGCGGGTGAAATCGTTCTTTTCGACCGCTCCTGGTACAACCGGGCCGGTGTCGAACGGGTGATGGGGTTCTGCACCGACGAGGAATACAGGGAGTTCATGCGCCAGGCGCCGGAGTTCGAGCGAAACCTGACGCGCAGCGGGCTGCACCTGATCAAGTTCTGGTTCTCGGTGAGCCGCGAGGAGCAAAGAAGGCGCTTCAAGGAAAGACAGGTTCACCCCCTCAAGCACTGGAAGCTGTCGCCGATAGATCTGGCATCCCTGGATAAGTGGGAAGAATATACGAAGGCGAAGGAGTCGATGTTTCAGCACACCGACACCGCCGATGCGCCATGGACGGTCATAAAGTCCGACTGCAAGAAGCGCGCGAGGCTCAACGCCATGCGCTACCTGCTGCATCGCCTTCCCTATGACGGCAAGGACCCCGAGAAGATCGGTCCGCTCGACCCCTTGCTGGTCGGGCGGGCCCACCTCGTCTATGAGCGCGGCGAAATCGCAGCCACAGTCGTCTGAAGCCTCCATTGTGCTGCGCCGAAGCCGGCCAATGGCACGGCAAGGCCGGCCTGCGAAACGAAAGCCGCCCATCCGCGGGACCGCGGCGCGAGACTCCATAGGCGCGCCGTCGTGCTATGTTGCGGGTCAAACACCATGGAGATTGATGATGAGCGACACCAACAAGACATCGGGCCTGCAGCTTCGCTCCCTGATCTCCACCGAAGGTCAGCTCGAACTGTCGCTGGCGCGGGTCGACGTGCCCGAGCCCGGCCCCGACCAGGTCGTGGTCAGGGTCGAGGCGACGCCGATCAATCCGTCCGACCTCGGCCTGCTCACCGGCCCCGCCGACCTCAGCAAGGCCACCTCGAGCGGCAGCGGTGAGGGCATCAAGGTGACGGCGCCCGTCTCCGCAGCCGCCCTGCCCTTCCTGGCGACACGCCTGGGCGAGTCGCTCCCGGTCGGTAATGAAGGCGCCGGCACCGTGATCAAGGCGGGCTCCTCCGACGCCGCGCAGGCACTCAAGGGCAAGCTCGTCTCCATGGTCGGCGGCTCGATGTACGCGCAGTACCGGCTGCTGAACGCGCGCGACTGCCAGCCCCTGCCGGCCGGCACGACGGCCGCCGAAGGCGCCTCGTGGTTCGTCAATCCGCTGACGGCGCTCGGCATGACCGAGACGATGAAGCGCGAGGGTCATAAGGCGCTGGTTCACACTGCGGCTGCTTCCAATCTCGGCCAGATGCTGAACAAGATCTGCAACGAGGACGGCATCGGCCTCGTGAACATCGTGCGCAGCGCCGAGCAGGCCAAGCTGCTGAAGGGCATTGGCGCCAAGCACGTGGTCGATTCGAGCGCGGCGAGCTTCACCGACGATCTCACGCAGGCGCTTGTCGAGACGGGCGCCACCATCGCCTTCGATGCGATCGGCGGCGGCAAACTCGCCAGCCAGATACTCACCTGCATGGAAATCGCCATCAACAAGACGGCCACGACCTACAACCGCTACGGCTCCTCGGTGCACAAGCAGGTCTATGTCTATGGCAGCCTGAACACCGGCGCGCTCGAACTCACGCGCAATTTCGGCATGGCCTGGGGCGTGGGCGGCTGGCTGCTGACGCCGTTCCTGCAGAAGATCGGCCGGCCCGACCAGATGCGGCTGCGCGAAAGGGTCGTGAACTCGCTCAAGACGACCTTCTCCAGCCACTACACCAAGACGATCTCGTTACCGGAGGCGCTCGACCTTCAGAACCTCACCGCCTACGCCAAGCGCGCCACCGGCGAGAAGTTCCTGATCAACCCGAACAAGGCGTAAGCGCAGGCGATGACGCGCGAAACCGGTGACAGCGTCCGCGGGCGCACGCCCTATCTGCCGATCCACAAGCGGCCGCGGCTCAGCCTCCCCAACGATGCGCGCGTCGCCGTCTGGACGATCGTGAACGTCGAGAACTGGAGCCCGGCCGGGGCGATGCCGCGCACCGTCCTGCCGCCGCCGATGGGCGTGCCGCTGCTGCCCGACGTGCCCAACTGGGCGTGGCACGAGTACGGCATGCGCGTGGGCTTCTGGCGTTTCCTCGAGACGCTGAACGCCCGCAAGATCAAGGCGAGCTTCGCCGTGAACGGCACGGCCTGCGACCTCTACCCCGAGGCCTGCCAGGCGGCGCACGAAGCCGGCTGGGACTTCATGGGCCATGGCTGGGTGCAGAAACCGATGCACAAGGTCGAGGACCAGAAGAGCGCCATCGCCGACACGATCCGCGCCATCAAGGACTTCACCGGCAAGCCGCCGCGTGGCTGGGAGAGCCCCGGCCTCACCGAGACCGACGAGACGCTCGACCTGCTGGCCGAGGCGGGCATCGAATACGTCGCCGACTGGGTGATGGACGAGCAGCCGCTGCCCTTGAAGACCGCGCACGGGGAGATCGTCTCGGTCCCCTACACGGTCGAGATCAACGACGTCGTCATGAGCGCCGTGCAGCAGCAGCCGTCGGACGAGATCTTCCGGCGCGGCCGCGACCAGTTCGACCGGCTCTATCTTGACGGCAGGACCTCGCCGCGCGTGATGGCGATCTCGATTCACCCCTATCTCACCGGCGTGCCGCACCGAATCAAATATCTGGAGATGCTCTACGACTACATCCTCGGCCACGAGGGCGTCGTCATGTGGACCGGCGCGGAGATCCTCGACTGGTACCGAACCCAGGTGCCGCCGGCGCGATAGTCGGACGAAGCGCGCTCAGGCGCGCTTCGCGGCGGCTTCCTTCTCGGCCATCTTCTGCTTCAGCTGCTCGGGCGTGAGGCGGACGATGTGTTCGTTCTGGTGGCTGAAGATGTCGTACTTCGCGACGTCGAGATCCTCGAGCACGATCTCGCGGTCGAGCACCTTCTGTTTCCAGACGGCGTGCTCGGCCTCGGCGGCATGGAATTCCGGCATCACCTCGCGGGCGAAGAGATCGAGCGAGGCGCAGATGTCCTCGTGGCTGGTCTTGCCGGCCTGGTTCAGCAGGATCACCTGATCGACACGGCTGGCCTGGAACTGGCGCAGCTTGCGGCGGATCGTTTCCGGCGAGCCGATGAGGCCCGATTCGAGCGCCTTCTTCTCCTCCGGTCCGCCGCGCCAGGCCTGGTACTCGTCCCACAGGTTGGAGGTGCCCGGCGCATCGACGCCTTTGCGGCCATAGTAGGAGAGCGCGAAGATGAAGAAGGTCCAGCCGGCGGCCTTGGCCTCGGCCTCCTCGTCGGTGGGGGCGCACATGAAGCCCGACACCATCGCGACGTTGGGATTGCTGGGATAGTCGGCGAGCTTCTTCGAGTTGTTCAGCAGGTTGTTGTAGTACTTGTGCACCCAGGCGCGCGCCGCTTCGGGCGTCACGAAGGTGAAGCCCAGCGCCCCCATGCCCCATTCGCCGGCCTTGCCGATGGTAGCGATGTTCGAGCAGGCGACCCACAGCGGCGGATGCGGCTTCTGGAACGGCTTGGGAATCACGTTGCGCGCCGGGAAGTCGTAATACTGGCCGTGGAACTCCCAGCTCTCCTTCGAGAACATCGGGACGATGGCCTTCACAGCCTCCTCCCAGCGCTCGCGCTTGTCGCGTACCCGGATGTTGAACGGATGCAGCTCGGCCGGTCCCGCCGCCTCGCCCATGCCCAGCTCGACCCGGCCGCCCGACAGCAGGTCGAGCGTCGAGACCTTCTCGGCGACGCGATGGGGGTTGTTGGTGGTGAGCTGGATCACGCCATGGCCCAGCCGGATGCGCTTGGTGCGCTGGCTGGCGGCGCCGAGGAACACTTCCGGCGCGGAGGAATGTGAGTACTCCTCGAGGAAGTGATGTTCGACTTCCCACGCATAGTCGTAGCCCAGCCGGTCGGCGAGCTCGATCTGGGTGAGCGAATCCTGCAGCAGCTGGTACTCGCTCTTCTCGCCCCACGGCCGGGGCAGCTGATGCTCGTAGAAGATACCGAACTTCATTGGAACGTTTCCTTCAGGCTGCCTTGCAGAAGCTCGAGATGCTCGCGACCAGCTTCGGGACCATCTGCTCGGGCACGTCGTGTCCCCAGCCGGGAAAGGTCTCGATCTGCGCGCCGGGCACGAGGGCCGCCACGTCGCGACCGCAGTCGACCGGCAGCAGCGGATCGTCCTCGCCGTGAAGCACTAGGGTCGGCACCTTCACCGTCTTGAGAAGCTCGACGCGCGGGCCCGAGGCCATGATCGCCAGGTACTGCCGGGCCGCGCCCGGCGGGTAATAGCGCCGGTCGATGTTGCGTTCGACCAGGGCGCGCATCGCGGCAGGGTCGGTCGGATAGCCCGGGCCACTGATGACGGTGCGCAGCTTCATGCCGTGGGCGATCAGCTGCTCGCGCTCCGTGCCCTCGGGCTGTGCCGACAGCATCGCCACGGCCTCGGGCTTGCCCATCGGCAAGCCCGGGCGTCCGCTCGTCGACATGACGGAAACGAGGGAACGGGTGTACTGCGGGTGGGTGGCGGCGATCACCTGGGCGATCATGCCGCCCATGGAGGCGCCGACCATGTGCGCGCGATCGATCTCCAGCGCATCGAGCAGGCCAGTCGCATCGGCCGCCATGTCGGCCAGCAGGTACGGGGTCTCGACCTTCTCGCCCTTCATCAGTTTGGCGAAGGCACCCATCAGGTCGGGCACGCCCCACCGGTCGAAGTCCGTCGACAGGCCGACATCGCGGTTGTCGTAGCGCACGACGAAGAAGCCCTGCCGCGCCAGTGCCTCGCACAGCGAGTCCGGCCAGAGCGTGAGCTGGGCGCCCAGGCCCATGATGAGCAGCAGAGCCGGATCCTTCCGGCTGCCGAAAGTCTCGTACTCGATCTCGATACCGTTTGCCGTCGCGCGTGCCACGCTTCCTCCAGGGTTGCCCTTCAGTATCGCCCGCGCCTCGCCGCCCACCAATAGGCCAGCGGTCGCCGCAGCGGTCCCAGCGGCCGGCCGAGCGCGAGCGCCGGCAGCAGGATTGGCAGGGCGGCGGGATCGACCTTGCGACGCAACGCCCGCGCGTCGCCCACGAGCTGGTCGCGCTCGGGGCCTTCGCCCATCAGCCAGGCCGCGCCGATCGCGTGGGCGGCCTGCCGGGAGGCCGCGTCCTCGGCACCCAACACGCTGAGTTTCAGGTCGGCCAGCGCATGGCCGGTGCGCATGACGTCGAGCGGTCCCTCGATCTCCTCCTCCCGCGCGTCGATCAGATCGACCAGGCTTTCGAGCGTGAGCCCGTGCCGGCGGACCGTCTCCGCGAGCGCGTCGACGATGGGCTGGGCGCGGGGTTTGCCGCTCCCGGCGGCTTCCGCCATCGCCTCGCGCCACCATTCCAGCCGGATGCGCGCCAGCATCGGTTCCTTGGTCACGCTGCGGGTCCGCGCCAGCTCGTGATCGAACGCGAGCAGCGCCAGGAGCCCGCTGCGCTGCGGCTCCGGCGCAAACAAGGCGCCGAGGAAGCGCTCCCGGTCGGCATTGCGCACCAGATCGAGCACGTAGCGGTGGGAAGCCTCGGCGGCGCGGTAGGAGTCGGGCGGAGAAGCGGGCATCAGGGCTTAACGGACAGGGTGCGACAGTTGAACGCAGAACAACTTGGGACTAGGATACAACGATCGGGGATTCATTAATCCCTTCAAAGACATAAAAGGGGAAGTTCAACATGGGTGCCGTGTTTACCTCGCTTGGACGAACCGTTTCCGCAGGCATCGTGCTCCTGGTCCTGATCGTCGTGGGCGCCGGCCTGGCGACCGGACAGTCGATCAAGGTCGACCATGCCTATGCAACGGTCATCATGCGGTGGCTGCACGTGATTAGCGGCATCATGTGGGTCGGCCTGCTCTGGTACCTGAACTTCGTGCAGGTTCCCACCATGCCGAAGATCCAGCCGGCCGAGAGCCGGACCGCCATCACCAAGTTCATCGCCCCGACCGTGCTGTGGTGGTTCCGCTACGCCGCCCTCGCCACCGTCGTCACCGGCCTGCTGCTGGCCGCGATGAACAAGTACATCGTCGAGGCACTGACCCTGCGTCCGGGCTTCATCATGATCGGCGTCGGCATGTGGATGGCGCTGACCATGGCCTTCAACGTCTGGTTCATCATCTGGCCGAACCAGCAGAAGGTCCTGGGCCTCGTCGAAGCCACCGCCGAGGAGAAGGCCGCCGCGGCCACCAGGGCGCTCTACGCCAGCCGCTTCAACACCATGTTCTCGATCGGCATGCTCTATTGCATGGTGGCCCAGCAGAACGCCCCGATCTGACGGGCCTCGCCCCGAACAACCAAACGGGGCCCCACGGGGCCCCGTTTTCATGGGAGCCTCCCTCGCCCGCTAAAGCGGAATGAGGGCCGCGGCGACCCGCCGGCTCTCGGCCAGCAGCACGTTGTAGATGCGGCAGGCCGAGCCCGTGTCGACCACCTCGAGGCCCATGCCGGCCGCCTTGAGGGCCGCCCGCAGGTCGGGCGGAACGAACACGGCGCGCGCGCCGCAGCCCAGCACGAGGATCTCCGTCGGCACCGCCGCCCCGCGCAGGGGCGCCAGGCTTTCGACCGTGAGATCCTCGGCTCGCGTGATCGCCCAGGGATGGGTGACGCTCGGCGTCACCAGCACCGGCGACCGCCATTCACGGTCGCTGATCATGAAGCGGCCGGGACCATAGCTGCGGATGTACTGGACCTGTGCCGGATCGGGTGTCGGCAGGGTCTTGTCGGCGGGTCCCGGGAGGGGCGGCTTCACGCCTCCGCCTTCTCCGTGTCGCCGCCCTTGTCTGCCTTGTCCTCGGCCGGGCGAAGCTGGTCGGCGCGCAGGCCGAGATAGACGAGGCCCGCGCAGGCGACCCAGACCGAGGAATAGGTGCCGACGATGACGCCCCAGAGCATGGCGATCGAGAAGCTGTGCAGGACCGGCCCGCCGAACAGCACCAGCGCGCCCACGGCCACGAACACCGTCGCCGAGGTCATCAAGGTACGCGACAGGGTCTCGTTGATGCTGTGGTTCAGCAGGTCGAGCAGCGGCATCTTCTTGTAGCGGCGCATGTTCTCGCGCACGCGGTCGAAGATCACGACGGTGTCGTTGATCGAGTAGCCGGCAATGGTCAGCACCGCGGCCAGCGCCGTCAGGCTGAAGTCGAGCTGGAACAGCACGAAGATGCCGATGGTCGAGATGACGTCGTGCAGCATGGCGATCAGCGCGCCGACCGCGAACTGCCACTCGAAGCGCACCCAGACGTAGATGGCGATCGCGACCATGGTGGCGATCACGGCCCAGATGCCGCTGCGCATCAACTCGTCGCCGATCTTGGGTCCGACGGACTCGGTGCCGCGCAGCTCGTAGTTGCTGCCGATCGCATCCTCGACCAGCTTGATCGCGACCTGCTGGCACCATTCGGCGCGCTGCTCGACCGACATGTCGATCTTGGCCGTGTTGGTCGAGCCGCGCGGCAGCTGACGCTCCTGCAGGGTGAGCCCGGCGCGGCTGACCGCATCGCGCCAGTTGGCGGCATCGAGCGCGGACGGCGAGGTGAACTCGACATCGCCCGTTCCGGCGGGACCCGGCTTGACCTGCCAGCCCTGGCCCGCGGTCTTCTGCATCACGCGCTGGGCGCCGGCGACGCACTGGTTGTCGCCCTCCTGGCGCTGGACGCGGATCAGCACGGTGCTGGGATCACCGAATTCCTGCAGCGAGACCTCGCCGACGCCGAGGTTGCCCACGATGGTGCGCAACTGGTCGAGCTCGGCCGTGCCGTCCTTGGCCTTGGCCTGGATGGCGATGCCGCCCTTGAAATCGATACCGAAGTTCAGGCCGAGGGTCAGGACGCCGACGATCGACACGATGTTGATCAGGGTCGAGATGATCAGCGCGGGGCGGCGCTGGCCGAGGAAGTCGAATTTCCTCTTGAAGGCGAAAAGGCGAACGGGCTTCCACATGGCTGCGCCTCAGATCACGAGTTCGGTGGGGCGGCGCCAGCGCACCCAGACCGCGAGCAGCATGCGGGTGAAGATCGTCGAGCTGAACATCGAGGTGATGATGCCCAGCGTCAGCGTCGTCGCGAAGCCGCGGATCGGCCCGGAGCCGAAACCGAACAGCAGGACGCCGGCGATGAGGGTGGTGAGATTGGCGTCGATGATCGCCGACATCGCCTTCTCGTACCCCGTGGCGAGCGCGCTGAACGGAGATCGGCCCAGCGCCTTCTCCTCGCGCACGCGTTCGTAGATCAGCACGTTGGCGTCGACCGCGAGGCCGGCCGTGAGGACGAGGCCCGCGATGCCCGGCAGGGTGAGCGAAGCGCCGAGGATCGACATGCCGGCGAACACCATCAGGAGGTTCACCAGCATGGCCAGGTTGGCGAAGCCGCCGAACACCGGTCCGTAGGCCACGAACATGAAGATTGCGACCAGCGCCGTGCCGGCCAGGGCCGCGACGGTGCCCGCCTGGATGGCGTCCGCGCCCAGGTCGGCGCCGACGGTGCTTTCCTGGATGATGGTGAGCGTTGCCGGCAGCGCGCCGGAGCGCAGCAGCAGCGACTGCTCCTGCGTCTGCTGGGTCGTGAAGCTGCCGGTGATGATGCCGCTGCCGCCGCAGATCGCGCTCTGCACGACCGGGGCGCTGATGATCTCGCCGTCGAGCTGGATCGCCAGCCGCTTGCCGATGTTGGCGCGGGTGGCGGCGCAGAAGGCGCGGCCGCCGGCCGAGTTGAAGGTGAAGCTGATGATCGGGCGGCCGCCCTGCTGCTGCTCGAAGGTGGCCTTGGAATCGTCGAGGTCCTCGCCGCCGACGACCACGCGCTTCAGCACCGGCAGGCACTGCGGCTGGTAGCGCCGGCAGATCTGCTCGGGCGACAGGCGCGGATTGGCGG
>CAIYWM010000577.1 GCA_903929895.1 uncultured Alphaproteobacteria bacterium | reverse complement strand
CGAGGCTCTCGTGTCTGCCGAACTGACGGTCCAGGCGCGTAGGCCACCCTGGCGACGCTCGGAACTTCGCCCGATTGACGATTTGGCGCGCGAGGCCATCAGGGAGACGGGTCTGATCGAGACATCGATTCCCGAAGCTGGACGGTTCATCCCCTTGCGGCGTCTCGAGTCGACCGCTTGGGGCGGCATCGATGAGGACGTCACGGACAACATTCATCCCGAGAACTTGCGGGTTGCGCTCGCCGCGGCGGAATTGCTCGGTCTCGATGTTGCGGGTATCGACATCATTAGCTCCGACCTCTCGGTGCCCTGGCACCGCAATGGCGCCATTATCAACGAGGTGAATGTCTCGCCCCTGCTCGGCGGTGGCGAGATCTCACGCCGCCACATTGGCGAGTATCTGACACGCCTGCTGCAGGGCGATGGCCGTATTCCGATTGAGGCCTTCCTGGGTGGAGACATGGCGTGGCGCGCAGCCCTCGAACGCGGAAATTCTCTTGGCGGTGAAGGATCTGGAATTTTCATCACGAATTCCAAGAAAACCTTGGGTGGAGACGGGCATGAGATCCCGATGCCCTTCCAGAGTCTTTATGAGCGCTGCCGGGCTTTGCTGCTGTCCAGGCAAGTTCGTACGCTGTTGCTGGTTGTACAGGACGACGAGTGGCTGCGTACCGGGTTGCCCGTCGAGTACCTCGATAGCTTCGTTGACGCCGGTGGTGGACTTCGGCGACATCAGAATCTCGACCTCACGCTTCCTAAGGAGGAAGAGCAGGCAATGCGTCACCTCCTCGCCGAACGCGTTCGGGCAACAGGAGCGTGATGGAGCCCGGCGCGCGTCTGCTCTCTCAGAGATGGCTCGGGAAATTCGAACAGCCCGATAGGTGGGTTTCCTGCCTGACAGCGGCGAGGTTGCAGCGGATCAGTAGCGAACTTGACGAAGCGAACACGACGGACGCACAGCCCGGCTTCTCAAGGAGAAGGCGGGCTGGCGGCGTTCGGCTTTGGATAACGTCCGCTGTGCGGAACAGTCCGCCGATTTGCTGCGTGGTCGTAAGCGCAGCGGTGCGGCCCTTCTTCCCCTCGGCGCCGGTTTCATGGTGTTCCCTACGAAGCTACAGAGCATCTAGCCGGCGTTATGGTCGACGTTTATGATGGCGCGTAGGGTGTTGGGTATCGTCTCAACGGCGAGATCACGCGTCGCAGGGACGTCGTCGGCATCTTCCGGAACGAGGCGGCCGTGCTCAAGCAGATCGGGGCACTGCTGCTCGAACAGAACGGTCGTGTCCCCGGGCGTGGTGTAGGAGCGGTGGGTAAGTCGCCCGCCGTAGCGACCGCCGAGAGTCTGGCGGAGGCGGGCGACTTATCCACGGCGGTGGTCACCGTGGCAGTGCTGGGTAGGGTTGGGCTGCGAGACGCAACTCTCACCCAAGGACCTCCACGATGACCGATGACAAGATCGCCCTTCGCGCACTGCTGGAGAAGGGCTCTGACACAACGTTCCTGCGCGAGATGATCGGCTTCGCCGCCGAACGCCTGATGGCGCTGGAGACCGAGCCGCTGTGCGGTGCTGCCCCCGGCGAGCGCAGTGCAGGGCGGATCAACCAGCGCAACGGCTACCGCGACCGCGACTGGCAGACGCGGGCCGGAACCGTCGAGCTGCGCATTCCAAAGCTCCGTCACGGCAGCTACTTCCCAGGCTTCCTCGAACCGCGCCGCATGGCCGAGAAGGCACTGACCGCCGTCATCCAGGAAGCCTACATCCAGGGCATCTCCACCCGTTCCGTCGATGACCTGGTCAAGGCCCTCGGCATGGACGGCATCAGCAAAAGCCAGGTTTCCCGCCTGTGCAGCGAGATCGACGAGCGCGTGCAGGCCTTCCTCACCCGCCCGATCGAGGGCGACTG
>CAIYWM010000576.1 GCA_903929895.1 uncultured Alphaproteobacteria bacterium | reverse complement strand
CTGTGTTCGACTGCTTGTTGGTGCGGCAGGCATAGCCGACGGCCCGGAAGTGCGGGATCCAGTAGGCATTGTCCGTATGGGTGAGCGCCCGCGTCACCACCCCGGGAGTCATGTCGAGACTCCAGCCGGCATCGGCCGCCAGTACGGCGTCGAGCGCCAGCACGCGGCCCTCGCCGTCGAAACCCACCGTGTAGCGATAGTCGAAGCCATGGCGCTTGCCGGTCGTCAGCATGTCGACCTCGCGCGGCAGCCGCAGCTTCACCGGCCGGCCGGTCTGGTTCGCCGCAACCGCCGCCGCGGCCGCGACCCAGGAGGCGTTGCTTTCCTTGCCGCCGAAGCCGCCGCCCAGGCGGCGCACCACCACCGTTACACGGTTGAAGTCGCAGCCCAGCAGCCGGGCGCAGACATGCTGGACCTCCGTCGGATGCTGGGTCGAGGAATGGACGGTGATGTCGCCGTCCTCGCCGGGCAGCGCGAAGGCGATCTGGCCCTCGAGGTAGAAATGCTCCTGCCCGCCGACGCTGAATTCGGCCGTGAGCCGATGCGGGGCGCCGGCCAGCGCCGCCTCCGGATCGCCGCGCAGGATCGTGGCCGGCGCCTGCACGTAGGATTCGCGGGCGAGCGCCGTCGCGATGTCGAGGACCGGCTCCTCGGCCTCGATCTCCACGACGACCTTTTCGGCGGCCGCCCGCGCGGCATCGAGGCTCTCCGCGACGACCATCGCCAGGGTCTGGCCCGCGAACTCGATCCGGTCGACGGCGAACAGCGGCTCGTTCTTGCCGATGGCCGCGATGTCGTTGCGGCCGGGAATGTCCTGTGGGCCCAGCACCGCCACCACGCCCGGCATTGCCGCCGCTGCGGAGAAATCGGTCTTCACGAGTCGTCCGCAGGCGACCGTGCTCAGCACCAGGGCCGCATGCAGCGTGCCCGGCGGCTCGGGCATATCGTCGATATAGAGGGCCTGCCCGGTGACATGCTTCAGGGCGCTGTCGTGACGCTGCGCCGTATGGATCTTGCCGCTCACAGCGCCTCGACCTCCAGCACGCGCCCCGGCTCGGCGAGGCGCAGTTCCAGCCGCCGCAGCAGGTTGGCCGCGACCTGCCGGCGATAGGCGGCCGAGCCGCGCCAGTCGTCGAGCGGCTTGAAGTCCGTCTCGATGGCGGCGATCGCGGCCGCAAAACCGTCCTTCAGCAAGGCCGCCTCGGCCGCAGGGGCCCGGCGCGGCGTCGCCGCCATCCCGCCGAAAGCCAGCCGCGCATCCTCGATCTTTCCGTTGCGGATGCGCACGCGGTAGGCGCCGGCGACGGTCGAGATGTCCTGGTCGCGGCGCTTGCTCACCTTGTCGCAGTGGAAGGTCTCGCCCTCCCACAGGCGCGGCATCGCGAGGCTCTGGATGATCTCGTCGGGCGCCAGTTCGGTCTTGCGATAGTCGAGAAAGAACTCGTCGAGCGGGACCTCGCGGGTGCCCCTCTTCGACACGAGCGTCAGACTGGCTTCCAGCGCCAGCAGCACCGGCGGCATGTCGCCGATCGGCGAGGCTGTGCCGATATTGCCGCCGATCGTGCCCATGTTGCGGATCTGCCGCGACCCCAGCCGCGAAAGATAGGCGCGCAACGCGGGAAAGGCCTCGATCAGGGTCGGTGCCGCGGCTTCATAGGTGGCTGCTGCGCCGATCGTGATCTTGTCCGCGGTCGCAGAGATCGCGGCCAGTTCGGGCACATGCATGAGGTGGATCACCGCCTTCGGCGGCTTGCGCTCACGGCTCGCCAGCAGGCCGAGATCGGTGCCGCCGGCCAGCAGCAGTGCCTCGGGATGGGCGGCGCGCAGGGCCAGGAGCTCCTCGAGGCTGCGCGGCGCGAAGAAGGCTCCGTCGAAGGCGACCGCCCCCGTTCGCGGCGCCACGGGAGAGGGTGCGGGCGGCGGCTCGACGGCCAGACCGGCGATCCGCGTCATCGCCTCGACGATCGGCCGGTAGCCGGTGCAGCGGCAAAGATTGCCGGCCAGGGCCTCGTGGATCGCCTCGGGGTCGGCCGTGCCGCCGTTACTCGCATGGGCCACGGCCGACATGACGAAGCCCGGCGTACAGAAGCCGCATTGCGTGGCATCGGCCTCGGCCATCGCGGTCTGGACCGGGTGCGGCCCGCCGTCGGCGCCGCGCAGCCCTTCGACGGTGCGGACCGACTGGCCATCGAGCTGGCCCAGCAGGACGATGCAGGAATTGACCGCGTCGCGGCGGCCCTCGCGTTCCAGCACCACGGTACAGGCGCCGCAATCGCCTTCCGCGCAGCCCTCCTTGGTCCCGCGCAGCCCGCGATGGTCGCGCAGCCAGTCGAGCAGGGTCGTCATCGGCGGAACGCCGACGATCTCCACTTGCCTGTCATTGAGGGTGAAACGAACGTTATCCGCCATGCGAACAGGATGCTGGGCGTTGAAGTGCAACGCAACACGTGTTGCACTCCGCATGCCAACCCAAGAAAGAAAGTCCCCGGATGGACCCCTATCGTTTCGGCTATTCCCCCATCGTCGAACGGCCGAAGCTTTCCTGGCCCAACAATGCGAGGGTCGCGGTCTGGGTCTGTCCCAACATCGAGCACTACGAATACCTCCCGGCCGAGGTCCGCGTGCGCAACCCGTGGCCGCGCATGCCGCATCCCGACGTGCTGGGCTATGGCGGCCGCGACTACGGCAACCGGGTCGGGCTGTGGCGCATGTTCGAGGTGCTCGACAAGCACAGCATCCGCTGCACCGTCTCGCTCTCGATGTCGGTGATCGAGATGTATCCCGAGATCCTCGAGGCGATGGAAGCGCGCCGCTGGGAATACATGAGCCACGGCTACTTCAACACGCGCTATCACTGGGGCTACAGCGAACAGGAGGAGCTCGAGGTCATCGAGCACAGCAAGGCGACGCACCTGCGCCTCACCGGCCGCAAGCTGCGCGGCTGGTTCTCGCCCGCCGTCTCCAACACGCTGAACACGCCCGACCTCGTGAAGGAAGCCGGCCTCGAATACTTCTGCGACTTCTACCACGACGACCAGCCGACGCCGCTCGCCACCAAGCACGGCCCGCTGATCCACGTCCCCTACTCGATGGATCTCAATGACGCGATGATCTACCGCCAGCCGGTCGAGGCGGAGGAATTCGCCCAGATGATCATCGACCATTTCGACACGGTCTATCGCGAGGGCGGCGAGAACGGCCGCGTCATGTGCCTCGCCCTGCATCCCTACATGATGGGGGCGCCGCATCGGCTGAAGCATCTCGACCGTGCGCTGTCCTATATCCGCCAGCACAAGGACGCCTGGGTCTGCACCGCCGAGG
>CAIYWM010000575.1 GCA_903929895.1 uncultured Alphaproteobacteria bacterium | reverse complement strand
GTCGATCGTCACCTTCATCCCGCAGACGGGGTCGACGGCGATGGCGGAGTCCACGGCCAGTGTGTGGGAATCATGGCAGCAGGTATGGCTCATGCTTGCCATGTATACCCTACGGGGGTATGGTTCAAGTATGAACGAGAAGCTCAAGAAGTCGCAGCTCGCGCGCCTCAGTCGCATCGAGGGCCAGGTGCGCGGCGTTGCCCGCATGATCGAGGAAGACCGCTACTGCATCGATGTGCTCACCCAGATCCGCGCCGTTCGCGCCGCGCTCGACAAGGTCGAGCAGGAGACCCTGAATGATCATCTGCAACACTGCGTCGCCCACGCCTTCCACGCCGGCTCCGAAAAGGACCGCCAGATCAAGATCGACGAACTCCTGGAGGTTCTGGACAGTCGTCGCCGCTAGCCTCGTTGGCGCCGCCGCGGCGCAGGCTCACGGCGGCGCGGAGGAAACGGCCTACGGCAAGCCCGGCGACGGGGCGGGACCGCTGCGCATCGTGCAGGTCGTGATACGCGAGGAGGGCGGTCGGATGCTCTTCCAACCGGACAAGCTCACCGTGCGAGCGGGCGAACAGGTGCGCTTCCTGTTGCGCAACAATGGAAAGATCGAGCACGAACTCGTCGTGGCGACGATCGAGGACAATCTCCGTCACATGAAGGCGATGGAAGCCAATCCTGAGATGCGCCACGAGGAGCCGAACGCGCGGCGCCTGCAGCCGAAGCAGACGGGCGAAATCCTGTGGCGCTTCACCAAAGGCGGCACGTTCGACTTTTCCTGCCTGATTCCCGGCCATCGTGACGCCGGCATGTTCGGCACGATCCTCGTCGAGTAGGCCGGCGCCACCTTCGCGTGGCATGCAATTTGCTGCGTCGTTCCTGGGAAATTCGGGGACGGAGCGAGGGATTGCACATGCTGAATCGATTGCTGAGTGGTCTGGCCGTGGCGGCCGCCTTCGTCTCCGTCGCTGCGGCGCAGGATCTGCCCAAGAGCCAGTTCAAGGTGATCGGACTGAACAGCCCGACACCGGTCTCTATCCACGACGAGTTGCCGTTCTGGCGCAAGACGATCCCCGAAGCCTCCAAGGGCGCCATCACCGTCGACGTGACGCCGCTCGACCAGATGGGCATCGACGACAAGACCATGCTGCGGCTCTTGAAGCTCGGCGTCATGGACTTCGCCGCCATGGACATCTCCAAGATGGCTGGCGACGATCCGCGTTTCGAGGCCTGCGATCTCGCTGGTCTTACGCTCACGCCTGACAAGGCCCGGGCCGCCTGCAACGCCTATCGCGGCGTGATCGACCGGCAGATGCAGAAGAACTGGAATGCCAAGCTGCTGGCCTTCGGCGGCAACACGCCCCAGGTCTTCTGGTGCAAGGACGTCGTGAGCGGGCTGGCCGGCCTCAAGGGCAAGAAGATCCGCGTGTTCAACAATACGATGCGCGACTTCCTGGGGGGCGTCGGCGGCACCGCCGTCAGCATGGCCTTCGCCGAGGTCGTGCCGGCCCTCAGCGCTGGCGTCGTCGATTGCGGCGTGACGGGCAGCCTGTCTGGCAACACTGCTGGCTGGGCCGAAGTCACCAAGTCGATCTACCCGATGTCGCTGGGCTGGAGCATCAATGTGCTGGCCGTCAACCTCGACACTTGGAAGCGCCTCGATCCCAAGACGCAGGCCTTCCTGACCGAACAGTTCAAGGCCTACGAGGAGAAGATGTGGTCGACCATCAAGACCACGACCGCCGAGGCCGACAACTGCAACACCGGCATGCAGCCCTGCACCATGGGCAAGCTTGCCAAGACCACCATCGTTCCGGTGAAGCCCGAGGAGATGGAGACGCACAAGAAGCTGGTCGAGGGTGCCGTGCTTGCGGGCTGGGCCAAGCGCTGCGGTTCGGAGTGCACCAAGGAGTGGAACGAGACGGTCGGCAAGGCGCTCGATCTCAAGGCACCGACGCCGTAAGGATCGCCTCGAGATGAATCGCCTGCAGGCGGCCGCCGAAGGAATATCCCGCATCGGCGCGATCATCGGCGGCGCGATGCTGCTGGTGGCATCGGTCCTGATCTGCATCGACATCACCTTGCGCTACACGATGTCGGTCACGCTGGGCGGCGCCGATGAAATCTCGGGCTATGCGCTCGCCATCTCCAGCGCCTGGGGTTTCTCCGCGGCTCTGCTCAGCCGCTCGCACATCCGCATCGATACGGTCTACGTGCGACTGAAGTCGATCAAGGCGCGGGCGCTGCTCGACCTGATCAGCCTCGCGACCCTGATGGGCTTCTTCGGCATGGTCACCTGGTATGCCTGGGGTGTCGTGAAGCAATCCTGGGTGTCGGACTCGCATTCGCTGTCGGCGATCGAGGCGCCGCTGGTGATTCCGCAGGGCCTCTGGTTCGCGGGCCTGCTCTTCTTCGTCTTCCTCTGTGCCCTTCTGCTGGTGCGCGGGCTCCAGGCCTTCGTGGCGGGCGACTATCCCGGCCTGTTCGCCCTGATCGGCTCGAAGTCGGCACTTGCGGAGGCAGAGGAGGAAATCGCCGCCGTGGCGCATGGCCTCGAGCAGGAGAAGAAGAAATGACCGCCGGCGTCTCCCTCGTCATCCTGCTGTTCCTGCTCGGAAGCTCGATCGCGGTCGCGGCCGGCATGGGGCTGGCCGGCCTGATCCTGAACGGCATCTATTCGCCGATGCCGATGAACCGCATCGTCGGCGAACTGACCTGGTCGACCACCAGCAACTTCATCCTCACGGCGATTCCCTTCTACATCATGTTCGGCGAGATCCTGCTGCGCAGCGGTACGGCCGAGCGTATGTACGCCGCGCTCGTCCAGTGGCTGTCGTGGCTGCCGGGCGGGCTGATGCATTCCAACATCGGCTCCTGCGCGCTGTTCGGCTCGGTGTCGGGCTCCAGCGTGGCAACCGCGGCCACCATTGGCGTCGTGGCGATGGGGGAAATCGACAAGAACAAGTACAACGAGCCGCTCTTCCTCGGCACGCTGGCGGCTGGCGGTACACTCGGAATCCTGATCCCGCCCTCGATCAACATGATCATCTACGGGGTAATGACCGACACGTCCGTGCCCAAGCTCTATCTCGCGGGCTTCCTGCCGGGCTTCATCCTGACGGTGTTGTTCAGCCTCACCGTGCTGGTCGCCTGTGTCTGGAAGCCGGAATGGGGCGGCCGGAAGGTTGAGACCAACTGGGAGATGCGCCTCAAGCTGCTGCCCGACCTGCTGCCCCCGCTGGCGCTGCTGCTGATCGTGATCTTCTCGATCTTCTTCGGCATCGCCACGGCGACCGAAGCGGCCGCCGTCGGCATCGTCGGCGCCCTCGCCATCACCGCCCAGCGCGGCCGGCTCACCTGGCGCATGCTGCGCGACGTCTGCGAGGGCACCGTGCGCACGACGGCCATGGTGGTGGCGATCCTGGTCGGCGCCTTCTTCCTCAACGTCATCATCCAGACGATCGGTCTCACCCAACAGCTCAGCAAGCTGATCACCCAATGGCAGCTCTCGCCGGTCCAGATTCTGGGGGCGGTGATCGTGCTCTATCTCATACTCGGCACGTTCATGGAGGAGCTCTCCATGATGATTTCGACCATCCCGATCACCACGCCGCTCATGGTCCAGGCGGGTTACGATCCGGTCTGGTACGGCATCCTGCTGGTGCTGCTGATCCAGACGGCGATGATCTCACCGCCCTTCGGCATCAACCTGTTCGTGATCCACGGCATCCGCGGACGCGGCAAGCTCTCCGATGTCGAAAAAGGCTCGGCGCCGTTCGTTGTGGCGCTGCTGGCCATGATCGCGATGATCTGCATCTGGCCCGACATCGTGATGATCGCGGTGCGCTGGTTCGGCTGATCCTTTTCGTTCGCCTCCCCATTCAAAATGGGGAGGAACTTGATCAGAGCGTGATCACGATATTCCCCGCGCTGTCGCGCTCCGCGCGGGCGCCGGGCGGGACAACGCAGGTCGTGTCGTATTCGTCGATGATCAGCGGGCCGGTCATGGCCCCGGCGAGATCGGCGCGGCTCACGACCGGCGTGTCCATCCAGCCGTGCTTGTCGCCGAACCAGGCGCGGCGCGAGGCCTGGCCCTTCGTCTCGACCCGGCTCGGCCGCACGTTCTGCGGCACGCCGCTGCCCTCGCGCAGTCCCGCACCCACCAGCTGGATGGCGACCAGCTCGACCGGCTCGTCGGGACCGGCGCGGTGGCCATAGGTGCGCTCGTGCTCCTGGCCGAAGGCTTCCTCGAGATGCGTCACCATGCGGGCGTCGATCGGCCCGTCGGGCACCGGCACGGTGAGCTCGTAGCTCTGCCCCTTGTAATGCAGCGCCGCGGAGCGCTTCAGTCGGGCGCTCGTGCCCGTGAAGCCTTCCTCGGCGAGCTGCTTGTCGGCCTGTCCGGCCATCGCCGTCCAGGCGCGGTCGATTTCGCCGAGATCGGCCTGGCGCAGCAGGCGCCGGAAGGTCCTCGCATAGTGATGCTCAACATCGGCATAGAGGAGGCCGAAGGACGAGAAGAGACCGGCCGAGGGCGGCACGATCACGCGCGAGATGCCCAAGGCCGCGGCCATGCCCGCCGCGAACAAGGGGCCGTTGCCGCCGAAGGCGAACAGCGAGAATTCCCGCGGGTCGCGGCCGCGTTCGGTCGACACGGCCTTGATGGCGCGGATCATGTTGGAGGCCGCGATCAGGTGCGCGCCGTAGGCCGCGCGCTCGACCGTCATGCCGAGGGGCTTGGCGATCTTCTCCTCGAACACCGTCCGCGCCTTGCCGGCATTGAGCTTCACCGCGCCGCCCACGAGATGGCCGGGATTGATGTAGCCCAGCAGCACGTTGGCGTCAGTGATGGTCGGCGCCTCGCCGCCCTTGTCGTAGCAGACAGGTCCGGGGAAGGCGCCGGCGCTCTCCGGTCCCGCCTGCAACGCGCCGCCGGGATCGATCCAGACATGGCTGCCGCCGCCCGCGCCCACTTCGGCCAGGTCGATGGCGGGGACCTTCAAGGTGTAGCCCGCGCCCGTGAGCAGGCGCGAGCCGATCATGATGCCGGCGCCGACGGCATATTCCTGGGCGCGCGCGACTTCGCCATCCTCGACCATCGAGGCCTTCGCGGTGGTGCCGCCCATGTCGAAGGTGATGATCTTCTCGAGCTTCTTGGCGCGGGCCAGCGCCTGCGCGCCGACCACGCCGCCGGCCGGACCCGATTCGATGATGTTCATCGGCCGCTCGGCGGCGGCGGTATCGGTGGTTAATCCGCCGTTCGACTGCATCAGCAGCAGGCGCGCGGGGATGCCGGCACTGTCCAGCCCGCGGCGCAGCGCGTGCAGGTAGGTTGCCACGATCGGCATCACGTAGGCATTGATGACCGTGGTCGAGGTCCGCTCGTATTCCTTGATCTCGGGCAGGACCTCGCAGGAGACGCTCAGCGGCAGGTGGGGCGCCTTGGCGGCCACGATGTCGCGCAGCATCAGCTCGTGCGCCGGATTGGCGAAGGAGTTGAGCAGGCAGATCGCGATGGCCTCGACCTTCTCGGCCAGCAGCGCATCGACGGCGCGCTCGGCGTCGGCGGGATCGAGTGCACGATCGACATGCCCGGCATGGTCGACCCGCTCGTCCACCACCCGGCGCAGATAGCGCTCGACCAGCGGTTCCGGCTTGGTCCAGGTGAGATCGTAGAGCTTGGGCATACGCAGGGTGCGGATCTCCAGCACGTCGCGGAAGCCCTTGGTGGTGATCAGCCCGACGCGGGCGCCTTTGTGTTCGAGGATCGCGTTGGAGGCGACCGTGGTGCCGTGGCGGATCTCCTCGATGGCGCCGCCGTCGAGCCCGGTCTCGCGGAAGACCTCGCTCAAACCATCGACGATCGCCTGGGCATAGTTGCCGACGCTCGAGGAGATTTTCTTGGTGTGGATGGTGCCGTCGGAGCCCAGCAGCACGATGTCGGTAAAGGTGCCGCCGATGTCGACACCGACGCGATAGGTCACGGTCATTGGATCTGCTCATG
>CAIYWM010000574.1 GCA_903929895.1 uncultured Alphaproteobacteria bacterium | reverse complement strand
CCTGTTCGAGCGACTATGCCGCCTCAACCCGGCGGCCCCGATCACCATCGTCCGCCACGGCGAGGTCGATCCCGCGCGCATCCTCAATGCCGGGCTGTACAATCCAGAGACCAAGAGTCTGGACGTCCAGCGCTGGCTGAAAGCCGAAGCCTATACGCCTGCGAGGCACGAACATGATCATGATCATGATCATGATCATGAGCATGAGCACGGGCACGGGCACGGGCACGGGCACGACATCAACCGGCACGACGAGCACATCAAGGCCGTCTGCCTGACTGTGGAAGAGCCCATTCCGGCCTCGGCCTTCGACACCTGGCTGGGCCTCCTGATGGCGATGAAGGGGCCCGACATTCTGCGCGTGAAGGGGATCGTGAACATCGAGGGCTTCGACGGGCCTCTCGTCATCCACGGGGTACAGCATATCTTTCACCCACCGCTGCAGATGAAGACATGGCCGGGCAACGACCGACGCACGCGCATCGTGTTCATCACCCGCGACCTCGACGAATCGGCGCTGCGCGACACGTTGAGGATGTTCACCGTCGACCCGCCACGGCCCTCCCTGGCGGCGTCATGAGCATCACCGACCGCACCTGATCGACCCCTATCGCGGAGGCTCGACGCTCACCACGACGCTGCCGCGCTTGCGGCCGGTCTCGACATAGGCGTGCGCCTCGGCCATTTGCGCGAACCGGTAACGCCGGTCGATCACGGGCCTCAGCGCGCCGGCTTCCGCCAGGGCGGCCATCTCCGCCAGGTCACTGACGCGCTCCTCGGCAGGACCGGCGATGACCCGCCGGCTGCCGGTCAACGGCGCCCACAGGGTCGCCAGCATCTCCGGAATCCCCGCCGCCACCGCGAGCAGCCTGCCCTTGTCCTTGAGCACGGGCTTGCAGCGCGCGAACGGCGTCCGGCCGACCGTATCGACGACGATGTCGTAGGTCTCGCGGCGCGCCGTGACGTCGTCCTTCGTATAGTCGATCACCCCTTCGGCGCCGAGCGAGGCGACGAGCGCCAGGTTGTTCGTGCTGGTCACACCCGTCACTTGGGCGCCGAAATGCTTCGCGAGCTGGACCATGGCGCTGCCGACACCGCCGGACGCACCGATCACCAGCACTGCCTCACCCGCCTTGATCTTTGCCTTGCGCAGGTAATGCAGCGAGGTCGAAGCGCCGAACGGCAGAGACGCCGCCTCCTCGAACGACAGGTTTGCGGGTTTGCGCGCGATCCGACCGTCTTCCGGCATCGTCCGGTACTGGGCATGGCAGCCCATCGCGCCGCCGGGAAAGCCGAACACCTCGTCGCCGACCCGAAAGCGCGTGACGTGCTTGCCGACGGACTCGATCGTCCCGGCCATCTCGGAGCCCATGATGGGCTGGCGGGGCCGCGTGAAGCCGATGGCGAGACGCGCCACCAGCCCGAGGCCGGTGGGCACGTGCAGCGTGCGCACGCGCCAGTCGCCCGAGGTGACCGTCGTGGCGTGGATCCTGACGAGCACCTCGTTGTCCCGCGGCACGGGCGTCGGCACCTCGGCAAGCTCGACGACATCGGGACCGCCGTAGCGGCGGTAGACGAAAGCCCGCATGGTCTGGGGCGCGGCATGATGGGATGGCATGTGGGTTCCCTTAAGCCAACCGACCCCGCGGCGGAAGGTTCGGCAATCCAATGCCATTCACACCCACTACCCCGGACTGGTGCGACCGGCCCATTGACTCCATCATTCCATCGCTCTATGGAATAATGGACAACAGGAGAAGGCCAGATGGCCAAGAGGCATGGTGCCCGTCACCTAGAGGATGCCGCCCGCATGTT